>JAILEL010000158.1 GCA_024687845.1 Eubacterium sp. | reverse complement strand
TTCAATTCAACTAAGGCTGGTTGCTGTACTGTAGCCAATGCTTCCTGTCTGACAAGGTTTTGCCAGTAATAGTAAGCATCCTTGGAAATGTTATTGATTGCGCAGAAATCTTTAGCAGTAAGACCAGATTCTGCCTTCTGTTGAAAAATCTTACGCCACTGTGCTAATCGAATTCGGCGAGTTTCAGTTCGTGTTGCCATAAGTTATTCCTCCTGTCGGATAAAGTGTGAAAACTGTAAAAAGTTTGTAAAGTGTGATATTACACTTCACAACATTATCCTAAAAATGGAGGCTAATTACCATCCACGAGCTATTTACCACTTACTTTCTCATTGACTGAATTCGCGTAAATGAATATAATAAAAGTATGTTCAAAACAGAATAATTAGCAAAGCAGTGGAAACACTGTGACGCAAAGCTATTAGGGCCTAAGAAGTAGTATTTATGGTAGCCAGTTGCAGTTTTATTACACCAGTTTAGGCGCTTAGTCCATATTGGTGTTTTTTTTCGAGATAATCATATGTTAAATGGATAATTACTCATATGTGTTATGGAAAAGGGAAATTAAAAGCACCTAAGTTGTTAAAATAGGAGGGCTTCTTTATGAAGAGACGAATTATCGCATTATTAACCAGTATTGCCTTTTTATTAACCTTAATATATTTTTCAACAAATTCAAATGCCGGAATACAAACCTTGAATCTTTCAAAGCAGGAAAAAAGTATAAAGGTTGGAGAATCATTTCAGCTCACCATGGCAGGAGTAAAGGCTAGTAGCATCAAGTGGAAAAGCTCTAAGCCAGGCGTTGTTGCTGTCTCTAAAAAAGGTGTTATTAAAGGAATAAAGGCAGGAACAGCTAACATTACTGGAAAATATAAAAATTTAAAGTTTACTGTTGTAGTTACTGTTACAAGCAAACGTACTCCTAAAGAACCAGAAAAAAATACTGATATTCCCAATGCTAGTGAATCAGATATATACATAGGAACGTGTGCTGACGTAGACTTTTATTATGTAAAATCTGCAGGAGATTACATCTACATAAAATATATAAATAATAACACAAAAGAGAGAATTATTTATACTGAATACATAAATCTTGATGACACAACTTATAATGTTGGAAATTGGAGCTCTGTAATGGGAAAAAATTTTAGGACAAATAAAATACTCTATAACGAAGAAAAAGTTATAACTCCTAAAAAGACCATTTCCATGAAGGTAACAGTAGAGGATCAGAATTACAAAACAATTGGTGAGGATAATTTTTCAATAAGAATCAAATAATAAGAACAAAGGGTGGGCGAGAAATTCTCTTCCACCTTTCTTAATATATTATTCAACTAATTCTATAATTTATTCATCTTTGCTTACATTCTATAATTTCTTTTTGTACGGCCTTTTTCTAATGCGATTATAAATCGCTTTATCACAATCTTCATATCTGCTATTCTTGCCTTAAAGGATAAAGCAATGCGAGAGAAAGATATGATTTCTGCATGGAACAGTTTTATAGATCTACACTGGATTATTACAGAGCTGTGTGATGGAATAGGACCAAGGCGGTTTAAAGGCTTTTATATAAGACCATTCTAAATTTACAAATGATTGGAGATTTTATAAAATAATGTAATTGCTGAAGAAAAGTATATGCTTCTTACAGCAACTAAACAGTTATTAGGAGAGTATCAAAATGAGATTTGTAATTAAAGAAGAACGAGAGAAAAAAGGTATTACGATTAAAGAGCTTGCTGAAAAAACAGGATTATCGGAGGGAATTATTCAGGAGCTGGAAGAGAATAGAGTTAATCTTTTTAATTCCAGAGATGTAAGCGAAATAGCTAAAGTGCTTGATGTTTCTGTTGAAAAATTATTTTTTGATGATAGCGTCTAACAATTTCAAATCTGGAAAAAATAGAAACAAAAGCAATCGACAAGGTACTGGTAAAAGGATAGCTTATTCTGATTATTTTATTACAAGAAATACACTTATGATAAAATAATTGAAAAAGGAGAAAAAAATAATGCTAAAAAATGACTTAATGAAACTTATATCTGCGTGGGATGCTTTTGTTGATTTGAACAGTGTCGTCATGGATCTTAACGGTGGGATAGGAATAGATGCCAGGAGATATAAAGGATTATGGGATTTATATGATATTATCCAGAGCAATTCCATGTTCTGTGGGGTGGAAAATGATGAGCGTCAGGTCGAGTTTCTAAAAATTTTATGGGACAGAAATCTGACTTCTAAAGAAAAGTATGAAAAGATTACAGACTAAATTCTTATTTCGGCGCTACAAGTAGATTTTCGTGACGCCTTTTGGGAATATTGAAGATGAATCGGATATATAGGTGGATTATTATGATTGAGGAGATAAAATCTTATCACAGAGATATTGATATAGCTAAGGCAGCTATAATGGACTCACTTCTTTATCCAAATGAAGAGGTTCTTTATGATTTATATGCTGTTCCATCACATAATCATCAGGCTTTCTATGCTATCATATATAGAAAAGATAATCATTTTGAGATGGTCTATGCTAAAACAGAAATTTATTCAGTAAAATATGAGGAACCAATAAGAATGTATACTTTTTATGATGCTGATAAGGCGTCAGCTCAACCGAATTTAGATGGCAGGATAATTGTAGGGATAGCAAGACTGGATGGTGAATTTATAAATAATTTAATGGATGCTGTTTCAAATGTTAGAGAAACACATAATAATGATAATGGATTTGTTCTTGATTGTGTTTTTCAGGCGATAAGGAGATTCCATAACAGCGAAATTGATAAAGAAATTATATATCATGATGATATTGTATCGGATAATCCTGGTGTAAAAGAGTTCTTAGATAATATGTATTTATATATTGAAAATATGATTTCATAATAATTATGTGTTACTGAAAGATTCCATAATTATATAAATATCAGCTGATAGGTCTATAGGAAAATTTCCTATAGGCTTATTTTTTTATGGAAATATTTCGTCAAAAAGCGCTTAGGAAGATAGAAGGGTGGTGCCTTGGATGAGAAAATATTTCTAACGCCCAAATTGGAAAATTATGTCCGTTGGATAGTGAGAGAATATATTTAGAAAGAATATTTGGATTGGTGGTGATGGTGAAGTGGATTACAATCGAATATCGGACTCAGATATGTTGCGGTATCTGTCTGAAAATGGTATGATTGACCTTACTATCACCGCCAAACAGATAGTTATGCAACGTAGAAGAGATATTTTAAGCGAACATCCGTACACCATATGGCAGTCATCGGATGGATACTGGAAAACCAAATTGAAGGGAGATGATGGGAAGAAGTATCAGATCAAGCGCAGAAACAGGTCTGATATCGAGGATGCAGTCATTGAGTATTACAGACTACATTCCGTAGATAATTATAAGTTTAAAGCAAGATACAATATGTGGGTAGAACGTCAGAGAGATTGTGGTCGGTCAGATAATACGATACTGAAATATCAGTAAGATTACAGGCGATTCTTTGAGGGATACCCTTTAGAAGAGATAGATATAAGGGATATAGACGAGGTCATATTTTCCAAACACATTATGAAAGTGTTGGAAGATAAACAGATACCGTGGAGAGCTTTTAAGGATATCATGGGATATACCAAAGGAGTTTTTACAAAAGCTGTCCGAGACAGAATCATAACTGAAAATCCTTATGATTATCTCGATATAGAAATATTCAAGAAATTCTGTTATGTTCCCCCTGTCAAGACAACTAAACAACGTACACTCTCTGAAAATGAGACATACACACTGCTTGAAAAAGTCAGAAACCCGAAAGCACATAATGCAAATGTCATGAACAGCTTTGCTATCGAGATGGCAATAAATACTGGGATGCGAGTCGGTGAGTTAGCCGGTCTTATGTGGGAAGATGTCATTGAGGATGAAGATTTAATAATTATCAGACATTCAGAGAAGTTTAACAGGACTACTAAAACATCGTGGATATCAACTACAAAGACTGGAAAGGAAAGACTTTTTCCAATAACGAAAGAAATCAAAGATCTGCTTCAGAGGATAAAACAGTATGAAATGGATCATGGATGGGTAGGCGATTTTGTATTCCAGGATGAAAATGGACGTCTGACTAAAAGCAAGATATCGGATGCAACAAGAAACTACACAATGTCAGAAGAATTTTCGAGTGTGAAGTCGATACATGCCATCAGGCGAACACTTAACAGCCGGATGAGATGCGACGGAGTATCAGCAACGGTTGCGAGTAGTCTTATCGGAAACAGTGAGAGAGTCAACGACAGGAATTACACTTATGACATTTCAGAACTAAATGAAAAAAGACTGATTGTAGAGAGGGCAACCCCCGGGCAACCCACTTTTGAAAGCAACAATCAGCCAAAATAGCCACATTAAGAGTGCCGGCGGCGGGGGTCGAACCCGCACGGTGTTGCCACCAACAGATTTTGAGTCTGCCTTGTCTGCCAATTCCAACACGCCGGCATAATATTATATAAATATAATGTTTTCACATTTGAACAAAAGTGAGTTTATCATAATTGATATAGCTTGTCAATTGGATATAGTTTGTGATATAGTTGTTAAGATTTAATGCGTTATTATTCTTGTATGCTTTTCAGATAACGCATTAGCTATAATGGTATTATAATAGGTTGTTCGAAATATATTTTATAAGGAGATTTCTGATGAATATTTTAGTTACTGGAGGTACTGGTTATATCGGTTCTCATACGGTTGTAGAACTGATTAAGGCTGGTCATGATGTTGTTATTTTTGATAATCTTTATAACTCAAAAGAGATTACTCTTGATTATATCAAGAATATCACAGGTGTAAGACCAAAGTTCTATAAGGCTGATATGTTAAAGCCTGAAGAGATGGAGGTTGTATTCAAAGAAAATACCTTTGATGCTGTTATTCATTTTGCTGGTCTTAAGGCAGTTGGTGAATCTGTTAAGCTTCCTCTTAAGTATTATGAAAATAATATCTCAGGAACTATTAATCTCTGCAAATTGATGGATAAATATAATTGCAAGAAGATAATCTTTTCTTCATCTGCTACAGTATATGGTTCGCCGGAGAGCTGTCCTATAACTGAGGATTTTCCTCTTTCAACTACCAATCCATATGGAACAACAAAGCTTTATCTCGAAAGAATCCTGAGTGACCTTACTGTTCCGGATCCAGACTGGAAGGTTATTCTTCTTAGATACTTTAATCCGATTGGAGCTGATGAGAGTGGTCTTATAGGCGAATCTCCAAATGGTATTCCTAACAACCTTATGCCTTATATTATTCAGGTGGCTCTTGGTAAGCTTCCTGAACTTGGTGTGTTTGGAAATGATTATGATACTCCTGATGGAACAGGCGTTCGTGATTATATTCATGTAACTGACCTTGCACTTGGTCATGTTGCCGCGCTTGACAGATTTGAAAAAACTGAAGGTGTTGATATCTACAATCTTGGAACAGGAACAGGCTATAGTGTTCTTGATATAGTGAATGCATTTGAGAAGGCTAACGATATCAAGATACCTTATTCAATCAAACCACGTCGTGCAGGGGATATTGCTATGTGTTATGCAAATCCTGCAAAGGCTAAGGAAGAACTTGGTTGGGAAGCTATGTTTGATCTTGAAAGAATGTGTAAGGATTCTTGGAGATTTGCTGAGATTACCTTGCGTAATGAAGAAGCCTAAGTGGAAAACAATATACCATTTATACATTTTTGAATTGAAATACGATTCCTTAGAAATGAGTAATATCAGTAATGTCAGATAAACAATCAGTTGAAAATAGTAAAATCATAAAGGATGTCAGCGAGAAAAGAAAAAAGAATGCTATAGTCAAAAAGAAAAGACTATTACATGTTCTGATTATTGGCGCTTTTTTTTCCTTGATAATTATCTTTACAACAATATTTTTAGTTCTGAATTCTATTTCAGATAAAGAGGAGCTGCGTGAAAAGGGAATTGATTCATATAAATCTGGAGAATTTGATTCAGCGATAAAATGCTTTAATGAATCAATCAACGAAAAACAGTTTTTCTCTGATAAAATGGATGCTGATACGGAAATGTATCTTGCAGCGTGCTATGTAAGAACAGGACAGTATCAGCCGGCCATAGATATTTACAACAGATACATTTCGCAGACCTTCCAGAAGACTTCAATGACAAGTGCTGATCTGGAGGATGCATGTAATGTTGCCAAAGCGCTTTCATTTGTTGAAAGTGGAAATGCAGATACACTCACTATTAACTCTCTAAAATCTGAATACGATAAGGGAAACAGGAGTGTAGGCATTTATCTGGGAACCTGTTATCAGCTAAATGAAGATTATGATAATATGGTTTCGTATTATACAGGATATGCAAATGATTTCGGTATGAATACATATATAGCTTATCAGCTTTCTTCTTATTATCTTGATAAGAATGACCTTGATTCAGCTATTACAGTAATCAATCAGGGGCTTTCTGCTGGTGATGATCTGTATAAAGACAAGGTATTATTTAATTCTGTTGTTTTATCGGAGAAAAAGCTTGAATATGAAAATGCACTTGATAAAGCTACCGAACTGATTAATGAATATCCTAATAATGAAATATACCAGAATGAGTATAATTTCCTATATACAAGAGTAAATATTGATACTGTCCCAGTTCATACAGAGGACTAGTCGGAGTGATAAATGAGATTACCTGATGAATATGTTAATAAAATGAAAAAACTTTTAGGGGATGATTATGAGGCATACGAAAATAGTCTTTCGCAGCCTCTTAGCCATTCTCTTAGAGTAAATACACTTAAAATATCAGTTGAAGATTTTCTTAATATCTCACCCTTTAGATTAGAAGCAGTACCTTGGACAGATAATGCATTTTATTATGATGCTTCTGTGGATACACCATCGAAGCATCCTTTTTACTATGCAGGTCTGTATTATTTGCAGGAGCCAAGCGCAACCCTACCTGCAGCTACGCTTCCAATAGAAGAAGGAGACAGGGTTTTAGATATATGTGCTGCTCCAGGGGGAAAAACAACTGAACTCGCGGCAAAACTGAAAGGTACAGGGATACTTGTGTCAAATGATATAAGTGCTTCCCGACTTAAGGCTCTGCAGAAAAATGTTGAAATATTCGGCGCTGAGAATGTGATTATCACCTGTGAAACTCCAGATAAGCTCAGCAGCTTCTTTGGTGCTTATTTCGATAAGATACTTCTTGATGCACCATGCTCTGGTGAGGGAATGTTCAGAAAATCCTCATCTATGATTTCTGCCTGGGAATTAAATGGAAATGAGAAGTTTGCTCAGATTCAGAAGAGCATATTAAAAGAAATTGTTAAAATGCTGAGACCAGGTGGAAAGATTCTTTATTCTACATGTACCTTTGATCCAAGTGAAGATGAGGATCAGGTTGAATATCTGCTAAGTTTACGAGATGATCTTTATATAGATAGCTTTGAAAAATATAAAGATTTTGTAGATGGAAATCCGGAGTGGTCTAACTGCTCAGCCCCTCATGAAGAATTAAAGAATACAGCACATCTATTTCCTCATAAGGTAAGAGGAGAGGGACATTTTGTTGCATTGATATCTTCAGACAGTTCTATTGAAGCATCGGGTGATACGAACTATAGTTCGTATGTAAAGGATTATAAGATAAAAAAATATAAAGGTGATTCTGATGTTGATGATTTTCTGTCACACCTTTGCTTTGACCTTGACAGATTGAGACTGGAACTGAGTAATGGAAAGCTTTTTCTTGTACCAGAGGGGTCTCCTGATGTAAGAGGACTTAGAATTATGAGACAGGGAGTATATCTTGGAGAAATAAAGAAGAACAGATTCGAACCAAGTCAGTCTTTTGCAATGCTGCTTAAAGATGAAGATTTTGATAACTGTATACATTTAAGTGCGGATAAGAATTGTGTTTTTAAATATCTTCGAGGAGAGACTCTTGATATTGATTATATAAAATCAGTTGAAACTGACAGGAATTATAGTTCTATAAAAAATGGCTGGGTTTTAATTTGCGTAGATAGATTCCCACTTGGATTTGCCAAATATGCAAACGGAACTATAAAAAATAAATATCTTCCGGGTTGGAGAATGACATGACCAAAATAGATAGTAGTACTTATAAGGCAATAAAAAAAGATAAAGAAACCAAAAGTAAAAAGAAAAGCTTTTCTCTTTTTGCAGGTGAAAAGGGTTTATATGGACATATCAGAAGAATAAGAAAATCCAGATTTATCATGTGTATAATATTAGCTGCATTTATAATTATTGATGTTGTAATAAGCCTTGCTGTTTTTAAAACACGTAAAACCTGGTTCATTGTCTTTGGCTGTCTTCTTGCAATTCCATTTGCCCGAAATGTTGTAGATATAATGATGACATTAAAAACAAAACCACTTTCTGAGGACTTATATAATAAGACTAAGGAAATCTCTGATTCATCGTCCAGAGCACTTCTTTATGATATATCTATTACAGAATCTGAGGGGATAATTTTTGTTCCATGCATGATGATATATAATAATAATATGATCTGTTTTACTCCTGATGAAAAAGATTCTTCAGCAAGAGAGAAGATAAAAAAATATCTTAGTACTGCAAATGCTGAAACTGATAAGAACTATAGAATAGTAGTTACTGAAAATATAAAAACCTTTGAAAAAGAAGTAAAAAAGGTAAGAGATGTATCAGATAGTCAGGAAGATATTGAAATGACCGAGAAGATACTCTCGATGGGATTTTAAGATATTAGTGTAGTATCTTTAAATGAATAGTTATTATGGATAAACAATAATGAGAGAGATAGTCATTACTAAAAATGAAGAGGGATATAAACTAAGAAAGCTTTGTCTGAATTATCTGTCACAGGCTCCAGCTTCATTTATTTATAAAATGCTTCGTAAAAAGAATATAGTTTTAAATGACAAGAAAGCTTCTGGAGACGAGGTATTAAAATGTGGAGATTCTGTCAAGTTTTATCTAAGTGATGATACGATTGAAAAGTTTAGTCTGTCGTCGCAATCTAAAAAGGCTTCAGATGGTGATCATGTTAAGGCTGATGAACCTATAAAAAAAGAAAATAAAGATTCAGAGCGTAAAAAGCAACACAAGCTGGACGTAGTATATGAAGATCCTTCTATTATTATTTGTAATAAACCTGCAGGTATTCTATCGCAGAAAGCAAAAGTTGACGACTACTCAATAAATGAAATGATTATTGATTATCTCTTGGATAAAAATGATATTAGCCAGGACAGTATGAAGCTTTTTAAACCATCGGTTGCTAATCGTTTAGACCGAAACACCAGTGGTATTATCCTTGCTTCAAAAACTCCTCAGGGTGCTCAGTTTCTATCAGAAGTAATCAGGAACAGATTTATAAAAAAATATTATCTGACTGCAGTTTATGGAAAATGTAATCTATGTGGAATATATAATGCATTTCTTATAAAAGATGAAAAAACTAATAAGGTTACAGTGACTGACAGGATTGAAAATTTTCCAGATTACAATAAGCCTCATCCGATTGAGACTGGAATTAAGGTTTTAGAATATAATTCAGATCTGAATATTTCTTTACTTGAAATAGAACTGATAACAGGAAAAAGTCATCAGATAAGATCTCATTTGGAATATATGGGATTTCCAATAGTTGGTGATATTAAATACTTTGAGCAGGGCAAAAAAGTCAGCTCAAATAAAGCAGTTACGAAAGACAGTCACAAAGATAAAATTACCAAAAAATATAATATAAAACATCAGATGCTTACGGCATATAGAATATATATTCCGGAAGATAAAGAGCTTGAAATAAAATATGATTCCATGAAGTCTCTATTTAATAAAAGCTTCAGAATTGATATACCTAAGGAATTTACAGAATTGTTTACATTCTTTTCTGATAAGAAATAATAAATCATAGGAATGGTGTTTTCACATGGCTACATGGAAGACAAGAGGACTCAGAGGTTCAGCCTTTGAAAGTCTTATTAATTCGACAAATGAATATTACCGAAGCAAAGGTCTGGCTCTGGTTCAGAAAATTCCTACACCGATTACACCACTTAAGTTTGATAGCAGTAAAAAGCTTATTGTAGAAGCATATTTTGAAAAGGATTCTACTGTTGACTATATTGGTGTAGTTCAGGAGGTTCCTGTTTGCTTTGACGCAAAGGAATGTAAAACAGATACCTTTTCACTTCAGAATATTCACGAACATCAGTTTCAGTTTATGAAGGATTTCGAAGCACAGGGCGGAGTCGCTTTTGTACTGATCCTTTTTACAGAAAGAAATGACATGTATTATATGAGATTTTCTGAGCTTAAAACATATATAGAACGAGTTAATGAAGGTCATGCAAAGAATTTTAAATATATTGAACTGGATGATGACTATTTCCTTAGAGCCGAAGGTGGAGCACTAGTACATTATCTTGAGGGACTGAATAGAGATTTACAATCAAGATGAGATTAGTAAAAATGTACTTTTGACACATTGATGACATTACTAGGTGATTTATATATTTTTGTCAGTATATAATGACAGGAAGGAGATTATATGTTTGATTTTTACAGAGTTGCTGCTATAGTACCGGAAGTAAGAGTTGGTGACACTGAATATAATAAAGAAAAAATATTGGAAAAGGTTAAAGAAGCGCAGGGCTATAATGCGGCAATTATAGCAGTTCCTGAACTTGCAATAACAGGTTATACCTGTCAGGATCTTTTCTTTCAGACTTCACTTCTTGAAGGTTCAAATAAAGCCCTCAGAGAGATTATGGAGAGTACCTCTGGCAGAAATGAGATTCTTATCATCGGAGCTCCTTTCAAGCTGGATAATCAATTATTCAATGCTGCTTATGTAATATCGAATGGAAAACTCCTTGGTGTTTCTATTAAAACATTTATTCCTAACCATCACGAATTCTATGAGAAAAGATGGTTCAGTTCTGCTAAAAATCTGACAAAACAGTATGTCTATTTCAGTGAACTGGGACTTGGAAAAGCCCTGGATGATTATATAGTTCCCATAGGAAATAATATAGTATATAAAATAGGTTCACAGCTTAGCTTTGGTGTAGAAATCTGTGAAGATCTCTGGTCACCTGTTGCACCATCTAACCTTCTTGCTTTAGGTGGGGCAGAACTGATTGTTAATCTTTCTGCCAGCAATGAGACTATAGCCAAGAGAGAATACAGAAAGAATCTGGTAAAACAGCAATCTGCATCGACTCTGTCTGAATATCTCTATGTTTCTGCAGGTTCAAGTGAATCTACGCAGGATCTTATCTTTTCAGGTCACTCCATGTTAGCTGAAAATGGAGCTTTGGTAAAAGAAAATGAAGATTTTATAGCACGTGATTATATTATGATTGCTGATATGGATATAGAGAAGATTCGCCATGAGAGAACAGTAAATACTACATTTTCAGATTCTGCTGAATTGTATCAGGATGAAATAGCTTCACTTTACGTGGTTAACACAGATATTGAAATTTCTGAATCTGATGGTGGATATATTTTTGTGACGCAGAAACCATTTATACCATCATCAAAATCAAAGAGAGTTAAAAGATGTAATGATATATTTGACATGCAGGTTAATGGCCTTCTCAAAAGACTTCAGATTACAGGTTCAAGACCTGTTGTTGGTGTTTCAGGAGGAATGGATTCCACACTTGCACTTCTTGTTGCTGCAAAAACTCTGAGAAAGATGAAGAAGGATCCTTCAGAGCTTATAGCAATAACTATGCCAGCATTTGGAACAACGGACAGAACCTTTAATAATTCTCTTGGTCTTATTCGTGCTTTGGGAGCTGAACCGCTTATTATCAACATTAAGGATGCCTGCATACAGCATTTTAAGGATATAGGACATGATATATCCATAAAGGATATAACTTATGAAAATACTCAGGCAAGAGAAAGAACCCAGGTACTGATGGATTATGCAAATGCTCATAATGGTCTTGTTGTTGGAACCGGTGACCTGTCTGAGCTTGCTCTAGGCTGGTGTACCTATAATGGTGATCAGATGAGTATGTATGGAGTGAATGGAAGCATTCCAAAAACTCTTGTAAGATGGATGATAGATTCTGTGGTGGAAAACGATCTGTTTCCTGAGGCTAATGAATTCTTAAGAGATATTCTTGATACGCCTATTAGTCCAGAGCTTCTTCCACCTGATGAAAATGGAAATATAACTCAGAAAACAGAGGATAAGGTTGGTCCTTATGAGTTACATGATTTCTTTATGTTTTATAACCTCAGATATGGATACAGTCCAGCTAAAATATATTTCCTTGCTAAAAAAGCATTTAAGGATGAATATACGGATGAAACTATAAAGAAATGGATGATGATGTATTTTAAGAGATTCTTCAGTCAGCAGTTTAAACGAAGCTGCATGCCTGATGGAGTAAAGGTCGGAAGCGTTTCAATGTCCCCGAGAGGAGACCTCAGAATGCCAAGTGACGCATCATCATATATATGGATAAAAGAAATTGAGGAACTTTAATGGAAAATAATATGAATACCCCTTTAGAAAATATGAATAATCATAGTTCTTCAGAATTATACTCAGGGAATATCTCCGTTACTGAAAAAGAGCCTGCAAGACAACTCTTTTTCATGGATAAATGTCATGAGATAATAGAAGAATATATTGCAAAGAACGGCAAGGCTCCAACTTATTATGTTGCAACCTTTGGATGTCAGATGAATGCACATGATTCTGAAAAGCTTATTGGTATTCTTGAAAAAATAGGCTATAAGGAGTCGGAGACTGAAGAGGCTGCGGATTTTGTAATATTTAATACTTGTACTGTGCGTGAGAATGCAAATCAGAGACTTTATGGACATCTTGGTTCTCTTAAGAAAAGAAAAGAGAAGAATCCTGATATGATCATAGGTATCTGTGGATGTATGATGCAGCAGAGTGATGTTGTTGAGTACGTTAGAAAAAGCTTCAGCTTTGTAGATATACTCTTTGGTACATTTAATTTTTACAAGCTTGCTGAGCTTCTCTATCAGAAACTGAGTGGCGATAGAAAACAGATAATTGAGGTTCTTGCCGCTCCAGAGAAGAATGTTGAAAGACTACCTGAGAAGCGTAAATACAGTTTCAAATCCGGCGTAAATATTATGTACGGATGTAATAATTTCTGTACCTACTGTATAGTACCTTATGTTAGAGGAAGAGAGAGAAGCAGGACACCTGAGGACATATTAGATGAGGTAAATGCACTTGCAGATCAGGGATATGTTGAAATTATGCTACTTGGACAGAATGTTAATTCCTATGGAGTTAACTTCATGGATGAAAGCGAGATAATTAAGAATAATCCTGATTATGGCTTCCCTGAGCTGCTTGAAGATGTCTGCAAGATCGAAAAGATTAAAAGAGTAAGATTCATGACAAGTCATCCGAAGGACCTGTCTGATAAGCTTCTGGATGTTATAGCAAGGAATCCAAAGATTGCAAGACACATACATCTTCCGTTCCAGGCGGGGTCAACAGAAATACTTCGAAGAATGAACAGAAGATATACCAAAGATCAATACCTTGCATTAATTGATAAGGTTAGAGAAAAGCTTCCTGATGTGTCTCTGACTACAGACATTATGGTTGGATTTCCTGGAGAAACCGAAGAAGATTTTCAGGATACTTTGGATGTTGTGAGATATGCAAAGTACGATCAGGCATTTACTTTTATATACTCCATCAGAACCGGAACACCGGCTGCTACCATGGAGCAGGTCCCTGAAGATGTTGTGAATGAAAGATTTAGCAGACTGCTGGAGCTGGTTAGAGAAACATCATCAGTGCAAAGTGCAAGATTTACAGGTCAGACAAAAGAGGTTCTTGTTGAATGTCTGAATGACCATATGGATGGATATGTAACAGGCAGAATGGATAATAATATACTTGTACATTTTCCAGGGAATGAAGCTCTTATTGGACAATTCGTAAATGTTAGATTAGACGAGGCAAAAGGATTTTACTACATCGGAGAAATGGTATGAACTTAACTGAAGAAGTTAGACGTAAGCTGTCACCTATGATGCAGCATTACCTAAAAACTAAAGAAGAACATCCGGACTGTGTGCTTTTCTACAGACTTGGAGATTTTTATGAAATGTTTTTTGATGATGCAGAAAATGTTTCTAGAGAACTGGAACTGACCCTTACTGGAAAAGATTGCGGTATGGAGGAGAGAGCACCTATGTGTGGTATTCCATATCATGCTGCAGAAGTTTACATTTCCAGACTTATTGAGAAGGGTTATAAGGTTGCTATCTGTGAGCAGGTACAGGATCCGAAGCTTGCAAAAGGTCTGGTTGAAAGAAAAGTTATTAAGGTTGTTACTCCGGGAACCAATATGGGAGATAATAGTCTTAAAGATGATAACAATAATTATATAATGTGCTTATACAGCTTTGCTAAGAATAATGGCTCTTTAAAAAGAAATGGCTATGGAATAGCTGTATCTGACATTTCTACCGGAGAATTCCTTTGTACAAGTGTTTCTACCTTTAATAAAGTTATTGATGAGATAACAAAATATGAACCCAAGGAAATAGTTTTATCTGAAAAGACACCTTTGATTGACAATAATGATTTTATGTCAACTTATAAGGATATTATTGATAAATTATCCATTACTGAAAGCTATGTATTTGAAAATTATTTCAGTTCGGATGAAACAATTTCCAACATAGAAAAACAGTTTAATGTTTCTGGTATCGAAGGACTTGGTCTTAAAGATATTCCTGAAACAACAGCAGCTGTTGGAGCTCTGCTTTCTTATCTGTATGAAACCCAGATGAGTTCGCTGGATCAGATTAACTCTCTAAAGATCTATTATTCAAACGATTATATGATCATAGACAGTGCTACCAGAAGAAATCTGGAACTTCTGGAAACTATGAGAGATGGTGCAAAAAAAGGCTCACTTCTTTGGATTCTTGATAAAACTAAAACAGCTATGGGTGCAAGAAAGCTGAGAAGCTTTGTTGAGACACCACTTATGAATATCGAAAGTATAAATGACAGACTTGATGCTGTTGAGGCATTTAATGTTAATTTGATGTCCAGGGATGAAATGAGAGAATATCTCAGTTCAATATATGATCTTGAAAGATTAATAACACGTATAACTATGAGAAGTGCTAATCCTAGAGATATGCTGGCATTTAAAACCTCCCTCGAATATCTTCCTTTTATAAAACAGCTATTATCTGAATTTAATGGAAGACTTCTTGGTGGGATTGCTGATGATTTCGATCCCCTGAGGGATATTCATGAATTATTAGAAGCATCAATTAGCGAGGATGCTCCAATTACAGTTCGTGAAGGTGGAATCTTTAAAACTGGATATAATGAAATTATCGATGATTATAGAAATAAAAAACTTAATTCCAAGACCATTCTGACGGAGCTTGAGAATAAAGAAAGAGAAAAGACAGGAATTAAGAATCTGAGAATAAAGTTTAATCGTGTTTTTGGATATTTCTTCGAAGTAACAAATTCATATCTTTCTATGGTTCCGGATTATTTTATTCGTAAGCAAACTCTTACCAATGCTGAACGTTTTACTACTGATGAACTTTCACGCTTATCATCAGATATTCTCAGCGCTGAAGAGAATCTATACGGTCTTGAATATGATGAATTTGTAAAGCTTCGTGACAGACTTGCTCTTGATACTGTCAGAGTACAGAAAACAGCTTCATATATTGCTCTTGTGGATGCACTTGCATCTCTTTCTTATGTTGCTGTAAAGAATAATTATGTAAGACCAGGGCTTAATCAGAGTGGTGTAATTGATATCAAAAATGGCCGTCATCCTGTTATTGAGCATATGCTTAAAAATGATGATTTTATTCCTAATGATACCTTCCTTGATAGTCAGGGAAACAGGATAATGATTATTACCGGTCCCAATATGGCTGGTAAATCAACTTATATGAGACAGACTGCCCTTATATGTCTTATGGCACAGATTGGTTCCTTCGTTCCTGCTGATAATGCTGATATTTCTATTAGTGACAGGATATTTACAAGAGTTGGAGCAAGTGATGACCTTGCCCAGGGACAGTCAACCTTCATGGTTGAAATGAGTGAGGTTGCAAATATTCTCAGAAATGCTACAAGAGATTCTCTTATTATTATGGATGAGATAGGCCGAGGTACTTCAACCTTCGATGGACTGTCTATTGCATGGTCTGTTGTTGAATATATAGCTGATAGTGATGCTCTTGGGGCTAAGACGTTATTTGCTACTCATTATCATGAGCTTACAACTCTTGAGGATAAGCTTTCCTCAGTCAACAATTATTCAATTGCGATTAAGCATGATGGAGATAAGCTGATATTCCTCAGAAAAATCATTCATGGTGGTGCAGACCGCTCCTATGGTATTGAAGTTGCAGAACTGGCAGGAGTTCCGGCGGTAGTGACAGATAGAGCCAAAGAAATAGCTGCCTACCTTTCTGACGAAGATATAACCGGCCGCTCAAGAAATATGAAGGTTGTCACTACACATAAAGATATTGATAATGGCCGTAAAGGAAATAAAGGTGGAAAAGATACTCCAGGTCAGCTATCCATGTTTGCAACATCGGAGGAGATGAATATAACTACAGAATTAAAGAATATGGATCTTGATAATATGACTCCTGTGAAGGCTCTGCTTTATTTGCAGGAGCTAAAAGAGAGACTTAAATAACGTTATATCACTATAATATTTGTTTAAATAAGGATAACAACATGATAAGGATATTAGATCAACATACTATAGATAAGATTGCAGCAGGGGAGGTTATTGAAAGACCTGCTTCGGTTGTTAAGGAATTGGTTGAAAATTCAATAGATGCTGGAGCTACCAGAATTACAGTTGAAATAACAGATGGTGGAACTTCTATGATCAGAGTTACAGATAACGGCTCCGGTATAGAGGAAGAGGATATCAGGAAGGCTTATGTTAGTCACGCTACAAGTAAGCTTGATAATATTGATGATCTGCTATCTCTGGTTTCACTTGGATTCAGAGGTGAGGCTTTATCCACCATAGCTGCAGTATCTAAAGTGGAAATGATTACTAAAACACATTCCTCGTTGTCAGGCTTTAAGTATGTTATACACGGTGGAAAAGAAATTGAGTATACTGAAACAGGAGCACCTGATGGTACAACTATTATTACTCGCAATATTTTCTTTAACACTCCTGCAAGACTAAAATTCCTTAAAACCAATATGACAGAAGGCGCTTATATAAATGATCTGATGTCTCATATTGCACTGGCTAATCCAGAGATAGCCATTAAGCTCATCTCATCAGGCAAGACTATCGTTGATACCAAAGGAGATGGTGATTTAAAAAATACAATTTATTCTTTATATGGCAAAGACATTACTAAGAGTCTTCTGGAAGTTGATTATGAATCTGGAGATATAAAGATATATGGATACGTTGGAAAGCCTTTCATTTCCAAAGGAAACAGAAGCTTTGAGAATTATTTTGTGAATCGTAGATATATAAAAAGTAATGTTGTTAATAGAGCTATTGAGGAAGCGTATAAAACTCATATAATGCAGCATAAGTTTCCTTATACTGCACTATTTATTGAAGTTCCTCCATATATGGTGGATGTTAATGTACATCCAGCCAAGAGAGAATTTCGTTTTGATGATGAGAAGGCGCTTTTCAGCTCTGTTTTTCATGCAGTGGCTGATGCCCTTGCTCAAAAGGAAATGATTCCTGAATCGGAAGCAGATTATAGAACAAAAGGTTCCTTCTATACACCAGAACCGAAGCCGCAAAAGGTTGAGACTGATATGGTGGAAGAAAGAAGAGGATTCCCTACTAGCACTAAGGTATCTGCTGACTTTCAAACTGTTAATACAACGAATGAAAAAGCCGCTACTTATGATTCAGATATTGATAAAACCTCGGCTGATAATTCTACGTTCAGAAATAATACAAATAGCGTAAATAATTCCAGCAGTTTTAAATCCGATAAACAGGAGAAGATTACTGGTGATTACTCTATATTAGAAAGCCTGCTTCCTAAAGAATATAGAGATAAGCTCTTTGGTCATACGACTGAAAATCTTTCATCAGCTGATTCGGATGAAAAACAATCAGATAATGTAAATCAATTAAATGATGTAAATCAATCAAATGTTGATGATGAAAAACGATTAGAAGATAAAAATCAATTAGAAGATAATAATCAATCATATATTGAGAAAAAGGATAATTCACAGGTTTTCAATAATACAGGTAACAAGATTGCCACTAATTCGGTCGACAAGATTACCTATAAACAGGAAGAACTTACTGAGGAAAGATATCTATCTAAAGAGGCACGTCCAAAGCATAGAATAATAGGACTTGCATTTGATACCTACTGGATTACTGAGTACGAAGATTCGCTCTATCTGATGGATCAGCATGCTGCACATGAAAAGGTTAATTACGAAACCTTTATGGAAGAGTTCAGAAACAGACAGATTATGTCGCAAAATATATTTCCACCAGTTATTGAAACCTTATCCAGTAGAGAAAAGCTAGCCGTGATGAACAATCTTGATTACTTTAAAAAGACTGGTTTTGAAGTTGAGGACTTTGGCGGAAATGATGTAAAGATATCTGCGGTACCAGCAAACCTTCTGGGGCTTGACAGTAGGGATGTATTTACTGAGATTGCTGCGTATCTTGCTGATGATGTGACTGGTCTCACAGAAGATATATTTGTCAGAAAGATTGCCACGATGGGATGCAAGGCGGCTGTAAAAGGAAATCAGAAAATAACAGTTCAGGAGGTTGAAACCTTGATGGACAGACTTATGGCTCTGAAGAATCCTTATACATGCCCTCATGGAAGACCAACTATTATAAAGATGACTAAGGATGAACTTGACAAAAAGTTTAAGAGGATAGTAGAGTGAAAAAACCTTTAGTTATATTAACTGGACCAACTGCTGTTGGAAAAACAGACCTTTCAATTAATCTCGCCAAACTAATCGATGGCGAGATTATTTCTGCCGATTCGGCTCAGGTATATAAAGGTCTGGATATTGGAAGTGCAAAGATTACAAAAGAGGAAATGCAGGGTGTGAGACACCATTTGATAGATGTGTATGAGCCTGATTTTCCGTTTGATGTAACTGTTTTTCAAAAAGAAGCTACAAAACTCGTTGATGATATTCTATCACGTGGGAAAGTCCCCATCGTTGTTGGTGGAACAGGTTTCTATATCCAGGCTTTACTTTATCAGATAGATTTTAATCAGGAAGAGAAGACAAGTTATCGTAAAAAACTTGAGGATTACTATGAACAGACGGGAGATATAGACAGGTTATATAATGAACTTAAGGAAGTGGATCCGGTATCGGCTGATAAAATTCATAAAAACAATGTTCGTAAAGTAATTCGTGCGCTAGAGTTTTATCATATAAATAAGAGCCCTATTTCACTTCATAATGAAACTGAACATGCTAAAGAATCAGCTTATAATAGTGCATATTTTGTCTTAAATATGGATAGAAGCCGTCTGTATGAGAGGATAAATAAAAGAGTTGATATTATGAAAAATGCCGGACTCATTGAAGAAGTTGAAAGACTTAAGAAAGCTGGAGTTAATCTCAGTATGACATCAATGCAGGCAATTGGCTACAAGGAGATTCTTGAAGCGCTTGAAAGCATCGAGCAAAATAATAATATAGATGAAGATAAGCTGCTTGAAGAAGCATTTGAAAAAATTAAGCTTAATACAAGACATTTTGCAAAAAGGCAGCTTACGTGGTTCAGACGGGAAAAAGATGTGATCTGGCTTGATAAGGATATTAATACTGAAAATGAGATACTTGATATGATATCGATTGTTTTAATAAACAGAGGTATTATTAGTCACAGCTAAAAAAATAAAGATGGAGATTATAAATGGAAGCAATTAAAGAATTTTATCTTAATAATGGAATTGATGAAAAGGTTTTTGACTACTGTAATAGCATTGAAGCTAATTTGATGGAAAGATATGCGATTATAGACAAAATCGCGGAGCAGAATCAGGTTAAGGTTCTTCATGCGATGCATGAATGTAAGCTTGCAGAAGAACATCTGAGAGGTACTACCGGTTATGGCTATAATGATGCCGGTCGTGATACTTTGGAACAGATATATGCAAAAGTATTTCATACTGAGGATGCACTTGTACGTCAACAGATTACCTGTGGAACTCATGCACTTACGATAGCACTTGCAGGAAATACAAGACCTGGTGATGAGATTCTTTCAGTAGCTGGCTCTGTCTATGATACTCTTCAGGGAGTAATTGGTATCAGACCTGAAAGAGGAAGTCTTGCAGAATATGGTATCACATATAATCAGGTTGATCTTTTAGAGGATGGCTCCTGGGATTTTGAAGGGATTAAAAATGCAATAAATGAAAAAACTAAAATAATAGAGATTCAGCGCTCAAAGGGATATTCAGTAAGACCTTCTCTGTCAGTTGAAAAGATAGGTGAGGTTATTCGCTTTGTTAAAAAAATTAAGCCGGAAGTTATTGTTATGGTCGATAACTGTTATGGTGAATTTGTAGAAACTATTGAGCCTTCGGATGTTGGCGCTGATATGGTGGTTGGTTCCCTTATCAAGAATCCGGGAGGTGGTATTGCACCTATCGGAGGATACATCTGTGGAACTCATGAATGCGTAGAAAATGCAGCTGTAAGACTTATAACCCCTGGAATCGGTAAAGAGGTTGGTGCATCACTTGGACTTACTGCACAGATTGCTCAGGGACTTTTCCTTGCTCCGACAGTTACAGCGGCTGCTCTTAAGGGAGCTATATTTGCTGCAAATGTATATGAAGGACTTGGATTTAAGGCTGTTCCGGATTCAAAGGAAGATAGATATGATATTATTGAAGCTGTAACCCTGGGAACTCCTGAGCTTATTAAAGCCTTCTGCGAAGGTATACAGGCAGCTGCTCCAGTTGACAGCTTTGTAAAGCCTATACCATGGGCTATGCCTGGTTACGATAGTGAAGTAATAATGGCAGCTGGCGCATTTGTCTCAGGTGCTTCAATAGAGCTTTCTGCAGATGCTCCAATAAAAGAGCCATATGCGGTATATTTCCAGGGCGGACTCACATATCCACACGCAAAATATGGAATTATGATGTCATTACAGAAAATAGTGGAAAAAAATCTTATAGTATGGTAATATGACAAAATGCCTTCGATGCACAAGTGGCCTGTGATAGGAGGTATGAATGAACAACTTAAGAATTGCCGATATGGCAGAGTGTGAAAAACCAACAGAGAAGCTGATAAATGAGGGGTGTGAGAAGCTTTCAGACGCCGAATTATTGGCTGTAATTTTGCGCACAGGTACAAAAGACCTGAGTGTTATTAATCTGGCTCAGCAGATTCTGAATTGTCATCCTGTATTTAAAGGATTGTCAGGTCTGAATTATAGAGACATAAACAGTCTTATGGAAATACCTGGTGTTGGAAAAACGAAGGCGTCTCAGATTCTGGCTGTTATGGAAATATCGCGAAGAATGGCCAGTCAGAGTAAAAGGGACAGACTTGAGTTTGATTCGGCTGAGAGTGTGGCTGACTATTTTATGGAGGATGTGAGATATCTGACTAAAGAAAAGGTATTTGCGCTTTTTCTTTCTTCCAGTAATTCATATATTCATAAGATTCTTATATCAGTCGGAGGTCTTAACAGGAGTATGCTTTCGCCACGTGAGATATTTGTTGAAGCACTTAAAATAAATGCCGCAAGTGTAATTCTGATTCATAACCATCCATCAGGTGATCCGACACCTAGTGAGATGGATATTCTTGTTACTAAAAAGATTAAAGATCTTGGAGACGAACTTGGAGTTACTCTCGAGGATCATATCATAATAGGTGACGGCTGTTATAACAGTTTATATGAGAGAGGTCTCTTATAATATGAAATTCAACTTACATAAGGACTTAAGTCCTAAATATCTTCTTATAGCGCTATCAGTTATATGTATAGCTCTTATTATTGTGTCAGCTTTTTTTCCAAATGAATTAAAGGTAGTCCGTGAATTTACCGGACGTTACATTACACCGATGCAGCAGGGAGTAAACGATGCTGCAATTTATGTTAATGATAAGCTCAAGGTTTTTGGTGATGTAAAAGAGTTAAAAGAAGAAAATGAAAAGCTAAAGAGTGAGCTTACAGATACACAGAATGAACTGGACAAACAGCAGGCGGAGCTGGCAGAGCTTCAGGAGCTCAGAGATATGTATGATCTGGATGTACTTTATCCTGAGTATGAGAAGACAGTTGCCAGAATCTTTTCTGTCAATTCAGCAGGCTGGTTTAATGAGTTCTACATTGATAAGGGACTAAATGATGGAATCTATGAGGGCTGTAATGTACTTAGTGATGATGGTCTTCTTGGCATTGTTGTTGAATCCTATGATGACTATGCAAAGGTTCGTGCAATTATAGATGACAGAGCAAATGTAACAGCAGAAATCGGAAATACCGGTTATCTGTGTACTGTAGAGGGTAGTCTTCAGACAACCAAGGAAGGTTATCTGTATGCTACTGATATAGATAAAAGTGCAATTATAAATGTTGGAGATAAGGTTATTACTTCAAGTGTTTCTGACAGATATCTTTATGGCCTTACTATTGGTTATGTCACCAGTGTAGCACAGGATTCTAATAATCTTACACAGACAGCCAAGATAACTCCAACGGTTAATTTTACTGATATAAAGGATGTTATGATAATCCTTGATCGTAAACAGGAAGTGAATTATTAATGCGTCGAGCTATAGTAATATTTATTTTAATAATATTATCATTTTTACTGCAAAGCTCTCTTTTTTCCTTTCATAATCTATGCGGAGCAGCTCCAAACCTGCTCCTGGTTCTTACGATGTCTTTCGGACTTATGAGAGGTAGAAAGGAAGGCCTTTTAATCGGCTTTCTTTGCGGTTTTCTTTATGATCTTTTCTTTAATACACTTATCGGTCCGTATATGCTGCTTTTTATGATACTTGGTTATATAAATGGCGCATTTCATAAGGAATTTCTTATGGAAGATATAATGCTCCCAGTATTTATCATTGCCGCTGATGAGTTCATTTTTAATTTTGTTGTGTATATCGCGACATTTCTCCTCAGAAACAGAACTGATCTCGGATTTTATCTGACCAATGTATTTCTACCACAGATATTTTTTACTGTTATAGCTACAGTAATTATTTATAGATTCTATGTCTGGCTTAACAAATTACTTAAAAAGAAGGTAAAGGATAATGAAACTGCTTAAGGATCTCTTTATTTCACTTAAAGAGATAACTCTTGAATATGTAAAAAGCAGAGTGTTTCCAATAACACTTCTTATTATAGTACTCTATATTCTTATCATTAACCGTCTCTTCACTGTTCAGATCGAGCAGGGAGAACAGTTCAGCAAGAGTTTTGAATATAAGTCTGAGAAAACTCTGACGGTGAATTCTATTAGAGGAAACATTTATGATGTTAATGGAAATCTTCTTGCATATAATGAGATATCCTATACTCTAACATTTGGTAACAGCACCGCATTACCTGAAACAGCTAAAAGTCTGAATATGTCTGAAAGCAAGTTAAAGAATAGAATAATAAACAATACACTTAATATTCTTAAAGAAAATGGTGATGATCTGGATGCTAACTTTAACATTCGTTATAAAGAAGGCCGGTATTATTATAATATTGACGGACTTACTTTAAAGTATTTTCTTAAGGATGTATATGCGGTTGATACGATTGATGACTTATCTCCTGAGCAGGAGAGGGCAACAGCCGAGGAAAGTGCAAAATACCTTAAGAAGCTTTTTGAAATTGATAATGAATATGATGAGGAAACTGCTTATAAGATACTTGCCTGCAGATATAATCTCTGGCTGAACAGATTTCAGCAGTATGTTCCCGTAGAAGTGGCTCATGATATTTCAGAAAAGAGTCGTGCTGCTATTACTGAAAATAAAGATAACCTACTTGGAATGGATATTCAGGTTACATCAAGCCGTGTTTATAATGATGCGAAATATTTTTCTCATATTATCGGATATGTAGGAAAAGCTTCTCAAGCTGATATAGATGAGTTAAATGATGAGGCTGGAGATACAATATATGACAGTAATGATGTTGTAGGTAAATCAGGAATAGAAAGAGATTTTGAAAGACAGCTTCATGGAACTGATGGTGAGCAGACTCTTTATGTTGATAATCTTGGAAAAGTACTCGAAGTAACTAAGGATACTGCATCTATAGCAGGAAATGATATTTACCTTACTATAGATACTGATCTTCAGAAGTACTGCTACGATATGCTTGAGAAGGAGCTTGCCTCAATTCTTATATCAAAGATTGTTAACTATGCTTATGCTTCTGAAGAAAATCCGGAGAAGATCATTCCGATAACTGATGTTTATGCTTCATTTTATTCTAACAATTATATTAGTATCAATAAAATGAAGGAAAGTGGTGCTACAGAACACGAAAAGGAGATATATAATCTTTTTACTTCAAGACTGGAAACAACTCTTGATACTGTTGACCATCTGCTTACCGATAATCCTGTGGAATTAAAATATCTCGATTCTGAATATAAGGATTACTGTGAATATATCTGCGAGATGCTTAGTAAAAATGGAATATATGATGTAAGTAAGGTTAATCAGAACTCAAATGACTTTCTTGATTACGTTAATGACCAGACTTCACTTCAGGACTTTCTCAGATATCTTATCAGAGTTGAAGCTATCGATGTTACTTCTATAGAGAATGTTAACCAGTATTATGATTCTGATGAAATATATAATATTCTTATCAATTATATAATTAAATATCTTGAAACAGATATAGATTTTAATAACCGTGTTATTAAAAATATGATCAGACAGGGAACTATATCTGGTCATGATACAATAAGTCTTCTGTATGAACAGGGAGTCCTTAAGGATGATGGCGATCTGGAATATGCATCCTTCCTTTCAGGAGCTATGGACCCATATGACTTTATTATAACGAAGCTGAAATCACTTGATATAACACCAGCGATGCTGGCTCTGACACCTTGTTCAGGTGCTGTGGTTGTTACTGATGTACATACAGGTGAAGTGCGTGCTATGGTAAGCTATCCAAGCTATGATAATAATTATCTGACCAACACTGTTGATCCTGATTATTATGAGAGACTTCTTCTGGATGAAACCAAACCGCTTTATAACAGAGCTACGATGATGAGAACCGCTCCTGGTTCCACATTTAAACCTATTACAGCAATTACCGGAGTATCTGAAGGTGTACTTGGTCTGGATGAGTATATTACCGACCTTGGTGTATTTGAAGAGGTATATACCAAGCCTAAGTGCTGGATTTACAGAGATTACAGACTTACACATGGCTCTATTAATATTCCAACAGCTATAGATATTTCCTGTAACTATTTCTTCTTTACAGTTGGATATCGTCTTGCAACCAGATCACATAAATACGTGGATGATGAAGGTCTTGCAAGCCTTAAGAAATATGCTGCTATGTTCGGTCTTACATCAAGATCAGGTGTAGAAATAGAAGAGATAGAACCTAAGTTTTCCAACATGGATGCCGTTACAAGTGCTATCGGACAGGGTACTCATAACTATGCTCCTGTACAGCTTTCACGCTATGTTTCAACACTTGCAAATGATGGAACTTGTTATAATCTTACACTTATGAACAAGATTACTGACTATGAAGGAAATGTTGTAAAATCATCACCGCATACGATAGCATCCCAGGTTAACATAGATAATAACCTCTGGGATTCTGTCCATACGGGAATGAGATTAGTTGTTACAGATGACCTTGAGAAGAATAAGCTTCTCAATTCCATAAATGTTGAAGTTGCTGGTAAAACCGGAACTGCACAGGAAGGTGAAGATCGACCAGCACATGCGCTTTTTGTATCTTATGCGCCATATACAGCTCCTGAAGTATCTGTTACTACAGTTATTCCAAATGGATATTCTTCAGCGAATGCTGCTGACCTTACCGGATTTATATATGCATATCTGTATGATAAAGAAGCTCTTAATGATGCTACATTTACAGAAGATAGTGGAGAAGTAGGAGATTAGAATGTTTAAAAAATATAGTATGAGATATTACAACTATATATTGTTTTCTCTTGTTGTAGCTATAATGCTTATTGGTATTCTGCTAATAAATAGTGTTAATAGTGTCTATACCGTTAAGCAGTCCATAGGTTTTGGAATATCCATAGTCTTCATGATTATTATATCTTTTATCGACTATCATTTTATTCTAAAATTTGCATATCCTCTGTATATTTTTAGTACTGTACTTCTTGCCCTTGTTCTTCTGGCAGGAACTTCGGTAAATAATGCGAGAAGATGGTTTACTCTGGCTGGTATCAGATTTCAGCCATCAGAGCTTGCTAAGATTCTCATGATTATATTTATGGCATTTTTCCTGAGTAAACTTATAGAGGAAGAAAAGGTCAATTCCATAAGAGGTATATTTGGATTTTTGTTTTTCTGGGTAATCCCAATACTTCTTATATATAAAGAACCGGATCTATCTACTACACTTTGTCTGACTCTTGTACTTTTTACATTGCTGTATATCTCAGGTCTCAGCTATAAGATTATCGGAATTGCACTTCTGATTCTTATTCCGACCTTTAGTATATTCATCTGGTACATTCAGAAACCGGATCAAAAGCTTTTATATCAGCATCAGGTTACCCGTATAATGTCATTTATCTATCCTTCAGAATATGAGGATGAAACAATGCAGCAGGAAAACTCTGTTATGGCTATTGGTTCAGGCCAGCTGATGGGTAAAGGACTTCGTAAAAAGGGTGATACAAATACAAGTGATACCAATCTTATTTCAGAGCAGCAGACAGACTTTATCTTTTCTGCTGTAGGTGAATCCTTTGGATTCTTCGGAAGTGTAATAATAATTGGAATTATTTTGCTGATAGTGTTACAATGTATAAGGGCTGGGCGGCACGCTAGAGATGACGCCGGGAGCTTACTGGCTTATGGCATAGGATGTCTTATCGGATATCAGTCTTTTATCAATATCGGAGTTGCCACAAAGCTTCTTCCAAATACTGGAATTCCTTTGCCATTTGTAAGCTATGGACTGACTTCACTTGTTAGTCTTTCTATTGGAATCGGTATTGTTTTGAATGTAAGTCTCCAGAAGAAGAGATATTAATTGGGAAAATATATTTATAGGAGGATGGTATGAATATAGTACTTATTGCACATGATCCTAAGAAAAAACTGATGCAGAATTTTTGTATTGCGTATAGAGGCATACTTGGCCGTCATGATGTTTATGCAACTGAAACAACTGGTCGATTGGTTGAAACAGCTGCTGGTATAAATGTACATAAGTTTTTAGCAGGTCACCTGGGTGGTGTTGAGCAGATTGCTACACAAATTGAAAGTAACCAGATGGATATGGTTATTTTCCTCAGAGAGACTATTGCAAGTCAGCCACATAATAATGATTTTCATAATATTTCTACATTATGTGATTTATATAATATTCCTCTTGCTTCTAACCTTGCAACAGCTGAGCTGCTTGTAAAAGCTCTTGAAAGAGGAGATCTTGATTGGAGAGCTCTTTATCATGGGTAAAGCTATAATTTATTTTGCAGTTCTGGTTATTGCTTCATTACTTACGATAGGATACTTTGTATTAGATAATACCAGATTTGCAGATAAATATGATAATAAGATAACAAATGAAGTATCAATCAGGAATAATATGCCTGGATATGAGCTGAAAGGCTATCAGTCCCGTGTCGGCATACTTGAACCAAATACTGATCTGTTAAAGGATCAGTTTGTAAATGATACTTATGCTACTTTACTTATCAATAATGAAACTAAAACTCCAATAGTATCTTATAATGCACTGAGAAGAATATATCCAGCCAGTACGACTAAGCTCATGACTGGAATTGTTGTTTGCGACGCATTAAATGATGGAGAGATTAGCTTAGATGAAAAGGTGACTTTGGACTCAGATGTTGTTATTGATGAAGAAGGTGCTCTTGTTAGTGAACTTAGAGCTGGATGTACTATAACTATCCGCAATCTTTTATATGGTCTAATGATGAGATCGTATAATGACTATGCTATTATCCTTGCAGAATACATCTGTGGAAGTCAGAGTGCATTTGTCGAAAGAATGAATAACAAGGCATATGCTATTGGAGCAACGTCATCTCATTTTTGCAATCCACACGGTCTTCATGATGATAATCATTATATAACTGCATATGACATGTATCTTATATTACAGGAAGCAAAGAAATATGAGATACTACATGAGATAGATTCTTATAATTCATTTACATATTCATATACAGATGGTGATGGATATGTCTGGGAAGATGACATTTCCCCGACAAATGAATTTCTGGCAGGAAATTATAAAACTCCGTCTAATATAACCATCAAGGAATGGAAAACCGGTACAACAGATGCTGCCGGATATATTCTTACTATGAATGTGGATATAGATGATAAGAATTTTTCGCTTTTTGTAGCGGATGGAACATCTCAGGATGATCTGTATGATAAAATAGGTATATTATTTAATCTTTCAAAATAAACAATTGTTAATGTTAAATAAGAATAAAACTTAGTGGGAGATTCTCCATGGGGGAAAATAATAAACGTAGAAGTAAAAAAAGAAGAAGGACTGATCAGAAGGTTGTCAGACTGACAAGAACAGCGAGACTTAATTCAGTATTTATTATATTTTTTATTATACTGATCTATGTTGTTGCTAGTATTATCAAGTCAGTTTCTAAAGATCCGATTACTACATATAAGGTCAGCTCGAGTAATATTAACAATAACATAAAATGTACAGCTATAGCTCTTAGAAATGAGCTTCAGATTAATTCATCTAAATCAGGATATCTGATTTATTTCGTAAGAGATGGTGATAAGGTTCAAAAGGGTTCACCAGTCTGCACAGTGGATGAAACTGGAAATGTCATCAGTGCTATAAAGGCTGCTGGTGATAATGATGAAGGAAATGAACTCTTTACAAATGCTGATTATACAAATATTAGAAATGCAATTGACAGCTATAAATCCAGCTATTCTGATGTAAACTTTTCTAACCTTTATAATTTCAAATCTGAAATTGAAAGTAAGGTTATGGAGCTTTCCTCAGAGGTTATGATTAAAGAGATTAACAAAGGTGGTGCAGCTGTTAGTTCTACTCTTGAAAATATTAAATCAACTGAAAGTGGTGTAATCACGTATTACACTGATGGTTATGAAAAGAAAACACCAGAGACCTTATCAGTTGATGATTTTGATCAGACAAGCTATAAGAAGGAATCTCTTAAAACAGGAGATATCATGGATTCCGGTTCTGTTGTTTTTAAGATAGTTGCAGATGAAAACTGGCATGTTGTATGTATGCTTTCTCCTGAGCAGGCTGAAAAGCTTAAGAAAGAACAGAATCTGAGATTTGTTATAAATGGTTCACCAAATGATATCACAGCTTCTTATACCTTGAATCAGAGCGGTGATGTATATTTTGCTAATATACCACTTAACAAATACATGGTCGACTATATTGATGACAGATTTTTAAATGTTGAAATAATTCTTGATAAATATGAGGGATTAAAGGTTCCTAATTCATCTATATTAGAAAAAGAGACCTATAAAATTCCTGTAGGATATGTAAAAGAAGACAAGGAATCTTCAACACATAGTGTGACTGTTCAGAGATTTGATGAAAAATCAACTGCTGGTGATGCATCAGATAAATCTGTTATGAAGGATATTAATCTTAAGATATACAGGTCAGATGAAGATTATTATTATGTTGAAAAGAATTCATTCTTTGATACAGATATTCTTTTCTCTCCTGATCAGCGTGAGAATACTCCAGTGCTTTCACTTGAACGTGAAAAAATGCAGGGCGTTTATGTGGCAAATGCAGGAATAGCTGATTTTACAGAGGTAGAAGTTGTAATGTCACAGGATGAATTTACAATCCTGAAAGACGATGGATATCTTAAAGAATTTGATAATGTAGTGCTTGATTGTTCTCAGGTTAATGAGAATCAGACACTTTACTAAATATAAAGTTACTTTTGGTAATTATATTTTTTATAAGAATTTTGAAGAAATTACAGGGAATAAGAAAATGCTAATCGATAATTATAATAAAGTTAAAACTAATATAGATGCTGCTGCAAAAAGAGTTGGAAGAAATCCTGAAGAAATAACGCTTGTAGCAGTAAGTAAAACAAAACCACTTGAATGTATTGAAGAGCTTGCTGCTGAAGGAGTAATGGAATTCGGTGAGAATAAACCTCAGGAACTGAAACAGAAGTATGAAAGTGTATCTAAGCCGGTGCATTTTCATCAGATAGGACACCTTCAGACTAATAAGGTTAAATATATTATAGATAAGGCAGTCCTTATTCATTCTGTTGATTCTATCCATCTTGCTGAAACTATTGAAAAAGAAGCGGTTAAGCATGGAATAAAAGCTGATGTTTTAATAGAGGTTAATTATGCTGAAGAGGATAGCAAATTCGGTGTAAAAAAAGAAGAAGTTCTTCCTTTAATTAAGGAAATTAGTGAAAAATTCAAGTCTGTTAACATAAAAGGCCTCATGACAATTGCTCCATTTGTATCAGATCCCGAAGAAAATCGTGATTTGTTTAAAGGGATGCATGAATTATTACTTGACATAAAATCAGAAAACATAGATAATGTTGACATGGATATTCTGTCCATGGGGATGACTAATGATTATGTTGTAGCTGTAGAAGAGGGTGCAACGATGGTCAGAGTAGGGACAGCAATATTTGGAGAGAGAAATTATAACCTATAGGATTGGAGAATTACTTAGATGGCAAAAGGTAGAAAAAGCTTTCTGGATCATTTCAGAATAAATGATGAAGAGGATGATGATTACGAAGAGGATGATGATTACATTCTTGAAGATGAGGATGATGATTATCAGGATACTTATAGAAAGAAGCGTTCTACAGTAACCGAGAAACCAGCTGCTTCTTCTAAGCCGACTTATTCATCCTCAAGAGATACGAAGGATACAAGAGAGTCCAGAAGCTTTGGTGATACATCAAGAGATTTTCGTGAGAGCAAAGAACCAAGAAGACCAAGTTTTCAGACACAGACAGCAACCGACAAGCTTGTTTCTTTTGACGGAGGTGCAAAAAGAAAAACTAATGCAGCTCATGAAGTTTTTGTTATTAAACCGCAGGAGTTTGATGATGCACAGACAGTTGTAGATTTTCTTAAAAGAGGAAAAGCAATTGTTATAAACATGGAAGGACTTCAGATAGAATCAGCTCAGAGAATAATTGATTTTATTGGTGGTGCTTGTTATGGAATAGGCGGAGAACTTAAAGCTATATCAGCAAATATTTTTATCGCTGTTCCCAGCAGTATAGAGGTATCAGGAGATTTGAGGGAAGAGATTCTTAACTCTGCCGGCGGTATAAGATATTAATTATAAGCGTTTTAATAATTTAGAATAGCTTTAGGGGGGTTGGAATGTTAACACCGGTTGATATTCAGCAGAAAAGATTTAAAACTGGTCTTGGTTTTGATAAAAAAGATGTGACAAGCTTTTTTGAAGAGGTTTCAAAAAGCTATGGCGAGCTTTATAAGTCAAATGCTGAACTTAAAGAGAAGGTAATAACACTTACTGATACTGTGCAACATTATAAGGTAAAAGAAGAGGATCTGAATAAGACTCTTCTTCGTGCTGAGAAGAATTCACAGGAATCTGTTACAAATGCTGAGAAAACTGCTAAAGCCATTGAGATGGAAGCTAAGTCTCATGCAAATGAGATTGTAAAAGATGCAAAGGCTGAGCGTGATCAGTTACAGGAAGAAATCGTTAAGCTTGCTGCAGAGTATACTGAATACAAGATGAACTTTAACAGACTTGTAAGACAGGTATCAACTTATCTCAGAGAAAATGATTTCGATCCTGATTCTGATGATAAATCGAGAGACTACAGAAGGAAAAAGGTTGAGCAGGCTGCTAATGAAGCTAATAACCTTTTTGAGTTTGGTGGTGATGCTCAGATGCGTGAAACCAGTAATCTTGGTGGAGGCGGAGTAACGAGACCAACTGGTATGAAAACAGGCCTCAGTCTGGCAAGAGAAGATAAAAGGAGTAATTCATCTAATGTTTATGGCTCAACCCTTGGTGGAGATGGAATAAATCCTTTTGGAGACTAATTATATTTTTTATAGTAATTTATTGTATAATTTAATGTCTGATGAATATTATGGCATCCTGAAAAGGATGCTATTATTCTGTATATAAGTTTTATTGAAAAGGATTCATTTATTATGAACATAAAAAAATATCTGACAGCAGCTATTATGGTAATAATACTGGCAGCCTTAGATCAATTTACTAAATATCTGATAATAGAAAATGTTGAACTTCATAAAGAAATTCCTGTTATAGGTAATGCGGTAGTAATTACCCATATACATAATAGTGGAGCAGCCTGGGGTAAATTTTCAGGAATGATACCGGTTCTGCTTGTGATTACGATAATTATTTCAGTTGCAATCTGTTATATCTATCATAATATTGTTGATGAAAACAAATATCTGCCAATAAGAGTATGTCTTGTACTTATTATGGGTGGAGCAATCGGAAATATGATAGATAGAATAAGATTTAAATATGTAACTGATTTTATATATTTTAAGATTATTAATTTCCCAGTATTTAATGTAGCAGATATATTTGTAACAGTAAGTGTATTTGTACTCATTTTCTTATTTATATTAAAATATAAATCAGAAGATATGGATAGAATCCTTGGAGAAAATAAGAAGTCGCAGAAAGAAAAACGAGAAGATATATCAGAAGATAAATCTGAAGAAGAAAATACAAAGTAGAAAATTCACAGTAGAAAAAACAAAGTAGATAAAATGGAAGAACATAATTAGTGTTTGCATTTCATGATGGTATGATATTAGGAGATAAATAAGCTATGTCTGAACAGCTATTTGAATTTACTCCAGAAATTGAATATGTAGGAGAAAGACTCGATAAATACATATCTGTAATGATAGATGGGATATCAAGGTCTTATATTCAGAAACTCACAGATGAAGGTAAAGTAACTATAATTGATACAAATAATACGTCTAGAAGTGTTAAAGCATCTTATAAGCTGCGAAGTAAAGATAAGGTAAAAGTATTATTACCTGAACCGGAAAAACTCGATATACTTCCAGAAAATATACCTCTTGATATCGTATATGAGGATGATGATCTGATAGTGATAGAAAAACCACAGGGAATGGTAGTTCATCCTGCAGCTGGAAATTATACAGGAACACTTGTAAATGCATTAATGTATCATTGTGGAGACAGACTTTCCTCTATAAACGGCGTAGAAAGGCCTGGAATCGTCCATAGAATCGATAAAGATACAAGTGGACTATTAGTTGTATGTAAAACTGACAAAGCCCATCAGAGCCTTGCTGAGCAGTTTGAAAAGCATAGTATACATAGAATATATAGCTGCATAGTATATAATCATTTCGATATAGATAAATTAGAAAAGGTTTCGATTGAAGAAAATCCTATACTAAGAGCGTATTCCTTTGAAAGTCAGAACGTATCAGAGCTTATGTTTGATAATACATCTGATTTTTACACTTTAAAGATTAATAAACCTATAAATCGAGGCAAGAATGACCGAAAAAAAATGGTTATAGATCCCGATGGAAGAAGAGCGGTAACACACGTATTTTTAAAAGAAAATCTGAAGGATAATTTTTCTTATATTAAGTGCAAGCTTGAAACGGGAAGAACACATCAGATAAGAGTACATTTGGCAAGTATTAATCATCCACTTTTGGGAGATGACGTATACGGTCCTAAGAAATGTCCTTTTAATCTAAAGGGACAAGTACTTCATGCAGGAACACTCGGTTTTATTCATCCAGTCACTGGAGAGTATATGGAATTTAAGAGCGAACTTCCGGGATATTTTAATAAATTACTTATTAAATATTCGGAAAAGGATAATGATTAAGTAGAAAGCAAGAGAGTATTCTTAGTAAATCTGAAGAGTAAACATATACTTAAATTAATAAAAATATAAAGAATAATATAAAATGAGACAAAAGATACAGATTATTCTGGCTTCTAATTCACCTAGAAGAAGAGAACTTCTGAAACAGGCAGGGCTGGAATTTCAAATTATTACAAACGATATACAAGAAAAAACAGAATATACAAAGCCTTCTGATGTGGTATTAGATCTGTCAGAACAGAAAGCAGGAGCAGTTTCGGATATATTTATTCGTAAAACCTCTAAAATGGATTCGGTTTTCTCATTACAAAATGACGAAGTTGGCCGAGTGCTGGTCGTAGGCGCCGACACAGTAGTTGCTTTAGATGAGAAAATACTTGGAAAACCTAAAAATATAGAAGAAGCCAAAGACTTTTTAATGAGATTATCAGGACGTAGTCATGAAGTATATACAGGAGTTTCCTGTAAATTTATAGATCTGACAAAATGTGACAAAGCCTCAAAAGATAATGAATCAGATTCTGATAATATAATTGATAACTTTAGTTTTTATGTAAAAACTGAGGTGAAAATGTTCTCATTTAACGAATATGAAGCTTTAGATTATATAGCAACCGGAGAACCAATGGATAAAGCCGGTGCATACGGAATTCAGGGAATCGGCTCCAGATTAGTTGAGTCAATCAATGGCGACTATAACAACGTCGTTGGATTTCCACTTAGCCATTTTATAAGAGAACTAAGCAAAAGAAAATATATAGAATATTATTAAAAGCTATGATTAATAAAAATCATTCATAACAATAAATATAATCAATAAATAAAACATACATAACTACATCTAAATTAATATATAAATAAATTTATAAATTAATAAATAAACAAATACCACTATAAATATATTGAAAAATATATAGAATAGTGGTATATTATAAAGAGACATATTTATTCGTGAAACCATAGTTTTGCGAAAATATGAGACCTGCAAAACCAGAAAGAGTGGTTAAATGCATGCTTGCATGCAAATTTAAGCATCTCTTTTTGGTTTTATAGGGCGAATGCCCGGAATCACTGAACATAAGGGCTTGCTTTTTAGCCCGACCGATGACGAAGTCAGCGGGTTCAGTGATTGCAGGTCTCATTAATATTTTATCTAATTTTTGAAAGGAACTCTGATCATGTCCGAATCCTACGTTAAACAACTCTCAAAAAAACAAATCCTTGAACTTCGTTCTATTTTATCGGATTTACCACCTTATACCAAGGATTTTATGCGTTCTATAGAAACTACAACTCAGCCACGTACTCGTATTGGCTATGCTCATGATATAAAGTATTTTTTTGAATTTTTACAGAGTGAAAATCCATTTCTTAAAAAGAAAGAATTATATGAAATAACCTGTGAAGACTTAAATAAGCTGTCTGCTCGAGATTTTGAGGAATACATGGATTATCTGTCATATTACGTGCGAAATGGACGTGAATATACTAATGATAATGCTTCAAAAAAACGTAAACTTGTTGGGATTCGTAAATTTTTTTCCTATCTGTATATTAATGATATGATTTCTCAAAATGTTACTGAAAAGGTAAAAACTCCTAAAATACATGAGAAAACAATTACTCGTATGGAGGCAAATGAAACTGCAGATTTTCTTGATACAGTTGAATTTGGAAATAATCTTTCAGAACGTCAGCAGAAATTTCATGAGCGAGATAAGGTCCGTGATCTTGCTCTGCTTACTCTTATGCTTAGTACTGGACTTCGTGTTTCTGAAACCGTTGGTCTTAATATTGCAGATGTAGATTTTGATAATTCCAGAGTAAAAGTTACGCGAAAAGGTGGAAATGAAGCGTTTGTATATTTTTCAGATGAAGCTACAGGATACATTCAGGATTATCTGAAGGAACGTAAGAATATTCAGCCTGTGGATGGGCATGAAGATGCACTCTTCCTCTCCTCTCAAAGAAAACGTATATCAGTACGTACAGTTGAAAATATGGTAAAAAAGTATGCTCAGGTTGCAACACCACTAAAACATATTACACCTCATAAGCTTAGAAGTACTTATGGAACTGCATTATATCAGGAAACAGGTGACATCTACCTTGTAGCAGATGTATTAGGCCACAAAGATGTAAATACAACAAGAAAACATTATGCCGATATCGAACAGGAACGAAAACGTGCTGCAAGAAACAAAGTGACGTTGAGAGAAAAGGATTGAAACCAAAAAGACAGGTAAAAACCAAAAAAATTTTTAGAAAAAAGGCCACTATACTTTTTCCGATTATTTCCGTATCTAGTTACATTCATGTGCAAAATCTCCAATTTTCCCAAGCATTTTTCCAAGGCTATGGTATCTGCCTGAATATATGACCGGATCAAGTGTTGTTAAATCAACATCAAATATGTCTTCACATACGAGATTCTCATCCATCTGTATATTACGGATATGACAAAAGAAGGTTGTTGAATCTCCGGTCTCGACAGTTTTAGCAACCTCACATTCATATACCCATCGGCTTTCGTTTAAAACAGGAACATTCAAAACCTCTCCACGAACAACCTCGTAGGAAACATCATTTTTCGCACCATCTTTAGCATGTTTTGATCCAAAATAGTCCATAAGCGGTAACATATCTGTGCTTACTAGATTAGCACTGAAAATGCCAGTTCTAAGCACGTTTTTCTTAGTCCTCTTAGTTCCAGCCATACTTATGACAAAAAGATAACCATTACCCTCCTCATGGGTAGCACTTGCCCAGGTAATAGGGGCAAAGTTGGCTGTGCCATCCTCATTATTCGTGCCTATAATAAAAGAAGGTTGAACACACATAGAATATATCGGATCAACAGAACGTCTTTTGGTCATATTTCCCTCCCCAAATAGTCGTTTATATTACTTATCTCATGAACCGTGAATAGTAACATAATCATACATATCATAGTCTATTATATTGTTTATTGTCAACAAACTCATCCTCATAATTTACCGTCATTAATCCACGATTATCCATACGAGTTCTGAGTTTTAAAACCAACGCCTTATCAAATACCTTTTTCACTATTTCCATATGACATTTCTCCTATCAGCTCACTCATCGAAGTTTATAAAACGATTGATTCTGCCCAATCCAAGCACTCCTTAGACTCAGCAAGCCCTAATTCCTGCCATATACCAGCATAGTAAATGCCTTCATCAGGATTCTTAGCCGAGTTCCTTCTGTTGCTTAATATATGTTCCAAATCATATACAGTGTTATACTTCCATGTAGCTTTATTATTATTTTCAAGTGTCAACACTCTCTTAACATCATACTTAAGTAATCCAGCACCTGGTTTACTATTATCAAATGATAAAGTTTTTGTGGCAGTAATAATCATATTTGTTTTATTATTTCTTCGCTCAATACTGGAATGCGGATGCCACCATAATTTTTCCTGTTCTACAGGATTTTCTATAATCTCACCAACCTGAAGGTATCCCCAAATAACTTGCAGGTCGTTATCTTTATCAAAACTTGGAATAGGAAATGAAACCATGGAACCATCTTCAAATATCGGACTCACTATCCCACCATTAGAAGAATCAAATCCTTTTCTACTTAGAATAACCTTCAATTTCAAATACCTCTAAAATTTAATTGAGTCGTTTTAATTTCATTTTTATTTTGCTATCAGGAATTTTTTATAAGTCAGATCTATACCAAATGCACCTAATGGAGCAGTTAACAAAATTGCTACAACAGATATGGTAAGAATTAATTCTCCAGAGGGAAGTCCCATTGCCAAAGGTAGTCCTCCAATAGCTGCCTGTACAGTTGCTTTTGGTGTATATGCTATCATGCAAAATAATTTCTCTTTAAAACTGAGTTTCGTTTTTATCACACACACAAATACACCTATCATTCTGAATAATATTACCACAAGAATAAGTATAACAGCCTTTATTCCTGCTTCTTTTGCATGATCTATAGCAACCGACGCACCAACTAATACAAACAGAAAAACTTCTGCCACTGTCCAAAGCTTATCATATTGAGCCGACAGTTTTTTTGCCATATCAACATCAGATTTTCTTATTGCTATACCAAGGCACATTATAGCAATTAAAGAAGCAAACGGAATAAACACCAGTTCAGTTTCAACCGCAGATAAACAAAAGCTTACAGATAATACTATTATAGTCATTATTATTAATGATACAGATATTTTTGAAAACCATTTATAAAGCAAAAATCCAACAGCAAAACCTATTATTATTCCTAGCAATATTGAAATAGGAATATTAATTATTTCTCTTATTGATACACCCTGTCCTTGAGCAATTCCAGTAAATGTTGTAAACATTACAATCACAAACACATCATCCACAGATGCTCCCGCAAGTATCATTTGTGGAATACCTTGTTTGGTACCATATCCTTCATCTATTAGTTTTATCATTCGCGGTACAATTACTGCCGGAGAAACTGCACCGATAACAGCTCCGAGTATTGCAGCATCTAGACGACTCATCCCGAACATTATAGGTGCAATAATAATCATTCCTATAATCTCAAAACAAGCCGGCAGAAAACACATGAGTATGGCCGGTCTTCCCACTTTCTTCAGATCATCTAGACTCAGTTTTAGCCCTGCTCTAATCAGTATAATAATCAGAGCAATACGCCTGATTTCAGACGAAACATTTAAAATGGAATCATCTATCAGATTCAAGCAGTAAGGACCGATAATAACACCTGCTATTATCATCCCAAACAAACTCGGAAATCTTACCTTCTTACAGATAGTCCCTAACAGCAGACCAGATAACAGTATTATAGCGATACTTAATAACATAAACTACCTCCAATATGCAGAAAAAGCTGACAAACTCTGCATCACAAAAAGAAATGCAGAAGTCATCAGCTCATTAAGCGGTTTAAGTATATCTACTTAGGGAGACCTCATTCCCTTTTTCAAACATATGAATTATATCATTCGTTTACTCATATGTAAAGATTAGAAAAAGATTATATTCTATTATTCTTCCTGCTTAATATACCATAGTCTGCTTCTATCATATTCTTCAGGAAGCCAATTACTTTTTTAGAAGTGTATTTTGATATAGTCTTCTTTTCATCAACCTTATAAGGCTGTTCGGTATTAAAAACAGCACTGTATCTTTCATAAGCAGTCAGATCATTTCTCTCAACATGAAATCTGTTCTCAGCATTAAGCTTATTTACATCATGCTCAAGTAAAGCCGGAGGCATATCACTCATTGCTATGCTTTTTCTCTTATACACGTTAAAATTCCATTTATCTTTTACTTAACCTCATAATAAACTCCGAGTAACAACAAAAGATCAACAAAAATATAAATATATCACAAAATAAAAAACTGCCCTTCATTTGATTGAAGGACAGTTTAATCCGTGTCTATTTTTGTAAAATAAACAAATATATATTATTTCTCTTCAGTATCTTCCCAAACAACATCATCAGGCTTATAACCTTTCTTTGCAATACTATTCTCAATGATTTTTACGATAAAACCACTGAATAAGCAAAGTGCCAGTATAAGCCATCCACCAACTATATTAGATGCAAGTGAATAGCCATCAGGTCTTCCGTATATTCCAGTTAAAGCTTCATTTTTAAATAAGTCTACCAAATTCCAAATAAAGAATCCTACAAGTGTAAGAGGTGCTAAGAACTTAATAGAAGTTACAAACCACCAAGCTGGCATCTTAAAGTTAGTAGTATTTCTATTTACTTCATTTAATACTTTTATTGGGTCAAAAAGCCATCCTATGGTGATTGCTTCAAGAATACCAACTAGGATTAAGCTGAAAGCATTACACCAGTGATCTACAATATCCAGCCATGCAAGTCCTGCTCCAGTGATGAACCAAAGAGAAAGAATACTTGCAATGATACAAAGAATAAGAGTTGTTTTCTTATGTGATAAATGGAACTTGTCAGAAATTGCAGTTGAAACACCCTCAATGATTGAAAATGCACTATCTATTGCAAGTGTACACAGGCAGAAGTAGAAAACAAATGCAAATATTGCATTTGCTACACCGCTCTTTGTTAAAAGTACAATAGACTGTGGATAAACTATAAATGCTGTTCCGATTCCGGAAGCTGTCATGTTATCTAACTGACCAGTTCCGCTCATTGTTGTAAAGAGCACGATTCCTGACAGAACACTAATTGCAAAATCAGAAAATGCAATGATTACTGAATCTATTGCAATATTACTACCTTCATCAAGGAATGAACCATAAGCTACCATGATAGCCATCATGATAGACAGAGAATAAAAGACCTGTCCTATAGCATCAATCCAGATATCTGCACTTGCAAGAGAAGCAAAATCTGGAACAAAAAACTTTGTTAAGCCATGTATTGCACCTGGCATAAGAATTCCTTTTATTGTAAGAATTAAAAGACATATGATTGGCAGAAATACCGTATATTTAACAACTTTTCCAACTGTTCCAGGGCCGTTACGAATACAAGCATAAATAAGTACCCATGCTAAAACAAGACATCCCAGTACTGGAAATGATATTGTACCATAACCAGAAGTTGTTCCTGTTGTTTTAATCATTGAAGCCCATATTCCAGCAGCTGATTCAGAATCACCTGTGAGACCTGCAAACTTAAAGCTTGCAAATGCCATCATGATTACCCATGCAAAAACAACTGCATAATAAACAGCAATAACATAAGCATTTGAAACTGCGAACCAGCCTATAGGTTCGGTTGGCTTCTTGATTGCACGAAGTGCTTCTGGAACACCACGATGCATTTTACGTCCAATAGATATTTCCATCATTAAAAATGGAATACCAATAACAAGCATGGCAAGAAGATAAACCAGAAGGAATGCTCCGCCACCATGCTTTGCAGCAAGTCCTGGAAAACGCCAAGCATTTCCTAAACCTACAGCAGATCCGATTGATGCGAGAATGAACTGGGAACGGGAGCCCCAGCTATCACGTTTTTCTTTACTCATAATACTCCTCATCCTTCTTTTAAATGTATGTAATAAACAACTCTTTTAGTTTATCATAAAAATAAAATAAATCAATCAGAATAACTAATGTTTCTTCAAACGTAAAGCATTAATAGATAGGGCTGGTGCATCGTATACAAATTCTCTTGCTGCTCCATTTTTCTTTATTATTTTATCACATACATTCAGAGGATTATCTAAGCTATTTTCGTCTGTAGCATTTCCAGTTAGCAGGTTTACGGTATAATCTGATTCAACATCACAGTCTAAAATGATTTCAACAGATTCTTCATTATCCGAAAAATTAACTATTTTAATTATTACTTCTTCTTCTGTATCTGTTACTACAGTACCCATTCCAGGATAATAAGGTAGTTCTACATTATCTATTATCTCTCCATTTAGTTCTAATGTTATAGAATGATTTGACACGGTATATTTGAGATGATTATATTCATTCTTTTTGAGAGTAACTTCCTTAGCTTCAGAATATGCTTTTGCTGGGAAACTGTCACGAGCAACGAAGGATTTGCTATCTGACAGGATCCAGCGTGATACTTCTAAGAATCTCATGCTCCATGGATCTACCGGATTAGGATTTGTACGATCGTAGAATGAAAGTGGCTTTGGAGATGCCAATATTCCAAGTGATATATCTTTTCCTTCTTCATAAAATGCATCAACTTCAAAGATTCCTTCTCTACATTCTAAATCTTCTCCCAGAGTAACCAGAGGATATACCTTAAATGGAAATTCTGGCATATCTTCAGGTAATTTACGATATATGGTTATTTCATTATTATTAACATCATGCTCAGCTAAGATATCACGTGATGGAGTTACTGTTTTGCCATTCCATACTGGGTTTTTATATCTGACTCCATCATCACCGGAAAGTGAAGGAAGTCCATGGATATCATAATAGATATTATTTATCTCTTCTTCGAAGGAAACAACGTTCTCTCCACGATTTCCTCCAAATACACGAAAACTATAATAGGTCGGAATTACAAAACTTTTTAAGTTGTCAAATATAATAAGATTTGGGAACCATGAACCGTAATTAACATGCTGAAAAAGAGGGGCATAGGAAGAAAGCTTAACCTTGTCCTGATTTCTCTCTAGTCCAAGCATGAACATTGCTTCACCTATTGCTGCCCGAAGCTGACCTTCGTAAGTCTGGTTAACTGCAAATTCACCAACAAATATATCCGGATCATTTCTGTCTGAATCATCATATATATTGATGCCTTCTGCAAAAAACTCAGGCATATTATAATAATGATCATCAACTATATCTGTTTTAAGTTTTTTTGTTTTACCACGGTCATTTGCAACAATTATAATATCAGGATATTTCTCTAATACTTTTTCTTTGATCAGATCGAATCTCCAGTCATATTCTGGTCCAGCATTTTCATTTCCAATCTCAAGATAATCAAGTCTGAAAGGCGTTTCATGTCCCATACTTGCACGAACAGAACCCCACTTTGTATCAGCACTTCCAAGAGCATATTCTAAAGCCGCAAAAATATCATCTATCATATATTGCTGTTCTTCTTCATCAAAATATCTAGGACAACGTCCCTGACAGGTCATACCACAGTTGCATACGTAAAGAGGTGCAATATCAAGGTCCTCACAGAGCTGAAGATATTCATGGAAACCAAGTCCGTTAGTGGTTCTATAATGCCATAGAAGCCAGTGTGAGGGCCTTTCCCATACAGGACCAACAGTATTCTGAAAATACCATACAGTTTCCATAGAAAAGCCTTCTACTATACATCCACCTGGAAAACGCAGGAAAGCTGGATTCATATCACGAAGCTTTTCGGCAAGGTCTGTTCTTAATCCATGTCCCATAAATGTTTCTGCCGGCATTAAGGAAACAAAACCAAAATAAACAGTAGCTTCTGCTTGGCTTGTAATACAAAACTCACCTTCACCTGTAGTTATTTGGGCATTTAATAATGCATCGTAACGATTCCAGTCTCCGGCTTTGATCTGAATTTTTACAGTATCAGATATACGGGCTTTATCGGATATTTTAAGCTCAACTGTCACATCCTTATCAGACTTGACAAACATATAAAAATTATAAGAACTTCCCTTAGATTGTGGAATTCCACAGTAACCAACATTACGAATCTGTCCGTTTTCTTTAAAGCCTACCTTAAGCGAAACCTTTCGTTTTGGATTAAGAATATTGACATAATCGAGAGACATCTCTGCATTTTCTGAATACCAGCCTGGAATAGATGTTGGGACAACCTTGTTATTCTTTACCCAGTCACTCATTCCTTCTCCGTTGTTGAATTCTTCAATCCATCCAGTTGGCGAAACAAAGGTTTTACCCTCATCTTCTGTAACACATCCTTCTGGCAGAATCGAATCTTCAAATGAACGATTTCTTATCATTTCCGGATACAGACCACCATCTCCTGCGTGGCTAATATCTTCAAAAAATAAACCATATAAATCCTTTGCTACTGGAAATCGCTTCTCTTTTGTTTTGATTTTTAAGTAACTCATTGTTTTCCCCTCTCGATATATAATTTCTTAATATAATTATCATTATTCTGATTTTTTTTATATTTTGACACTTATGTCATATTATCAGATAATATATATTTTTTAAATTGAATATTTTATTATATTATTGTATTTTTTTATACTTAATGAAAATTATCAGTATTAATATAATTTAAAATAATTTTGATATTTATGCATTTTTATTATATACTTGCTTATATATGACCTCAGCATTTGACTAGATTTTGGGAGCAGGGGAATATGGGGGAAGGAAATAAAACAACTAAATTCCTGTTTTTCAGCAGACTATTTTATAGTCTTTTTATTGTGCTTATTATTACTCTTCTTCTTCATAACATGATATCTCATAGAAATGATAATATATATCAGGGAGAATCCATAGATTATTCGAATGTATGGACTTATGAAACTGGTTCACTAGTTGATTTTGATAATCTAAAAACAGATGATTATTTTGAGATTAAGAAAAGAACCAATGGTGATATTATCAATACAAAAGATCTATGTTTCTACTCTAAAAATATATATTTTTCTGTATATGTAGATGATGAACTAATATATGATTTTCATCCAACCCCACCTAATCTTTTTGGAAAAGCTTATGGGATTTTCCCCCATGCAATTACTCTTCCGGTAATGTCTGTAGATGGTACGCTTTATATTAAAATCGATAATGTTTATCCTGGTAGTTCGGGTTTTATAAAAGATCTCAGACTTGATAATGGAAATAGATTTTTGATATCAGAACTTCAGAGTTCAATCTTTGAATTTGTTCTATGTATGATAATTTTTGTATCTGGAATGATACTGATTTTTATTGGGACAATAGGGAGATATTTTGGAGAGATAAGATTTGAAATAATAAGCTTGGCAACCTTTGCAATGGTCACTGCTCTTTGGATAGCAGCAGGAACTTCTATTATCTCTATTCTTACAGGATCACCAATTGCTGCACATTTTACGAACTATATCGCACTTGATCTTCTGCCTTTGCCAGGTCTTCTTTATCTTTCATATGCAACTGGGATTAAGAATAAATTTTTTATTATAATTGGGGCTTTTTCTACTCTTTTGCTAATTGTTTGTTCGATGATTTCATCAGCCCTGGGATATCAGGATTATCATCAGCTCCTCTGGATGACACATATAAATCTTGCTATAGCAGCAAGTCTCATGTTTTTAATTCTTGCACTGAGCATATTAAGGAAAAAGATGACTAAAAGATTTGCAATTATGCTACTAGTTGCAGTATTTCTATCTCTTAGTACAGGACTGTTTGATATAGTCAGATATTGTTCTAATTCCTTTTCTTTTGAAAAAACTTCTTACTTTAAATACTCAGTATTTTTATTTATTTTCTTCAGTGGAATATATGAATTTGTTAACATCTCAGAAATGATCCATCGTGGTCAGTATGCTGAGATTATGGAAAAACTTGCATATTTGGATGAACTGACGGGCCTATTAAATCGTAAGGCATATAACAATACTCTTGATATGGTTTCAAAAGGTTCTCATATCTATACAATGATAATGCTTGATATGAACTATCTAAAAAAGGTGAATGATGAACTTGGACATAATGTTGGTGATATATATATAAAAAAGATTGCAGAAATTATGGATGAATCCTTTGTAAACAAAGAAAAATGTTTCCGTATAGGTGGAGACGAATTCTTTGTTATGGCCGATTATTCAATGTCCGATTCACTATTAAAATCAAGTATCACTACTCTGCTTAGTAAGATTGAGGAATATAATAAAAATAGTGAATATAATATTCCACTTAGTGTTGCTTATGGTATAGCAGAGTTTAATCCTGAAAATGATAATATAGAAGAAAAAAGTAAGGCTGCGGATGAAAATATGTATAAAATGAAAGCTGAAATGAAAGCTGGCAGAATATAAATTGAGCTTTATTTGATCAGATGTACATCCAGTTGATTATAAGGTATTTCAATTTTCTCATCTTTGAATCTATTGAGAATCTGAGCGTTTATTTCTCTTCTTACGTTATTGTATTCTAGGAGTGGCACGGTACAGGCTGCTCCTATTTTTACTGAACTTTCTCCAAGTTCTTCAACAAAGGTCTGGGTAGATTCTGGTAGCACATTTTTCTCTCCGGACACGATTTCCTGTAATAATGCTAAAGCCTTATCAATGTCAGCCCTGTAGGATACACTTACATAAGAAACTAATACTCTGCTCTCGTTTCCCTTTTTATTGATAACTGAATTATTTGTCAGTGAAGAATTAGGAATCTTTATCGTTTCATTAAGAATGGTTCTAATAGTTGTATAATATATTTCAATCTCAAGTACGGTACCTTCTATGTTATTGCTAGGAATTACTATGTAATCTCCCTTTTTAAATGGACGAAGTATAAGAAGCAGAATACCACCTGCAAAGTTAGACAGAGCTCCCTGCATAGCAAGGGAAATACCAACACCGGCAGATGCTATAAGAGCCGCAATAGATGTTACCTCAACTATTTTGAGCTGGGTTATTATAGTGAAAACTGCAAGTGTCAGAATACCGTATTTGATAAGATTTAATACAAAATGACTTGCTATCTGATCTACGCCCCTTTTATCAAGTCTTGCCTGTATTGAACCTATGATTTTTTTCAGGATTTTACAAAGTATAAGGAATAAGGCAAGTGCAATTATCATCTTTATAATGTAATCTATAAAAGAAACTCCCTTATTTTGAATCCAGCTTATAAAGTCTTCACCTGATAAAATTTTTGAATTATAGTAAATCATTCGTTTATTTCCTCTTATATTTGATAAAGCTATTTTCATTCGGGGCTAAAAACTACGATAATTCAGATAAAACTGTTTTGATATATTCCCATGTTCTTTTGACACTGTCGATGTTTAGTCGTTCCTTTGGTGTATGGATATCCAGAATATCTGGTCCGAAGGATACAGCATCTAGACCTTCAAGCTTGTCCGAGAACAGACCACATTCTACTCCAGCGTGTATAGCTTGAACAACCATAGGCTTATGGAACATTTCTTCATAGGTCTTCGTCATTATTTCACGAAGTTCAGAATCCTTTTTATATTCCCAGGCAGGATAAGCTCCTGTTACGACAATAGTTGCTCCTATTGATTCTGCAATAGTAACAAGTTCTTCAATAAGCTCCTGCTTCTCATCCTTCCTGCTGCTTCTTACACTGTAGGTTATAAGGATTTCATCTTCAGTTGTATCTAATATTCCAAGATTTAATGAAGTCTGTACAAGCCCTGGAATATCAGAACTCATTTTTCTTACACCAAATGGCATATCTCCAAATAGCATCAGGAATCTAAGGTTCAGAAGTTCATCTAATGGATACCATTTTTCTTCTTCAGTACTTCCATCTGTTTCTTTAATAGACAACAGAATATCAGGGTCTGTATTTTTAAGTATTTCACGCAGTTCTTCCTGCATATCATTTAAGGTTTTTTCAAGAATATCAAAATTCTTTGATACTACTACTGCTGTAGCCTTAACAGGAATTGCATTATCCTTAAGACCACCTTTAACTGAAACAACCTTCATGCTGTCATCTGCCAGACTTAGTTCTTTAAGTACGTTTCCAAGAACTGCATCTGCGTTTGCACGGCCTTTATTTATCTCAACTCCGGAATGACCGCCTCTTAGTCCTGAAAGTGTTACAATATATTTCTTTCCTTGGGCTCCGCGTCTTAGAAGTGGAATTCTGATCTGAACTGAAGCTCCACCGGCACAGGATACAAGAAGATAACCTTCCTCTTCAGAATCAATGTTGAGAAGCTTTCTTCCTTTTAGCACTGACATATCCATTGCAGCAGCACCAAGCATTCCGATCTCTTCATCTACTGTGAAAACACATTCAAGTGGTGGATGCTGAATATCCTTACTATCAAGAATAGCGAGCATATAAGCAACTGCTATACCATCATCACCACCGAGAGTTGTACCATCTGCTTTAATGAATCCATCTTCTATTTTGAGCTTTAATCCTTCATTGATAAAATCTATATCGCAGTCGTCAACCTTTTCACAGACCATGTCTATATGGCCTTGAAGAATGACTTTTTTTTGTTCATCATTTATATCCGAATTCTTATCAAATGCATCCTTATATATTATGACATTATTACTTTCATCCTGAATAAACTTAAGATTTCTGTCTTTTGCAAAATTAACAAGAAAATCACTTATTTTTTTTGTGTTTCCAGAACCGTGAGGAATATTACATATTTGTTCAAACCAGTAGAAAACTTCCTGTGGTTCTAAGCTATTAAGAACATTAGTATTCAAGTTAGCTCTCCTTTTATGAGTATTTATCTTCTATATTTTTAATATAATCAAATCTTGATGAGATGCTCTCGTCCAGCATATTATATTTTTGAGTAAATGAATGCTGTTTTAGTATATCATTATAGTCCCTCAGGGCTAGCTCTTTTTCAATAGATATATATACATCATTTTTTTCAAAAAGTGTTTTTACGTAACGCTTTCCGTCTCTTATACCGATTTGTTTTTTTATCTCGATATCTTCTCTGTCAAAATTCAGTGTTCCGCTTATAAGGCTTCCTAACTCATGACTTGGAAGTATATCAATTATTTCAGCGTCGGCAAACTGTTCGATATCTTGTATCTCACTTTTTACGCTGAGTTCGATTACAATAAATCTTCTGATTCCAAGATCATATAACGGTTTTATTGGAATATTATCCTTAGCACCACCATCAACGTACAATTTTTCACCAATTTTTACAGGATTATATATAACTGGTAAAGCTGTAGTTGCAAGGATTGCATTTTTAATGTAATCCTGGTCCTGATCGATCAGATTCATGTATTCAATCTGGTAATTTTTATAGGTTTCTTCAACAGAAGCTGTTAACAGGATGTTAATTTCCTCTTGAGTAATATGATCTGTTGTAACAACGTCAGGTGGACATGAGGCTGCCGCAACATAAATTGGTAGATAAAAATCTTCATTTTTCTTTAGAAGATCATATGAAAGATATTTATCTATCAGTTTTTCAGTAGCATTTCTGGAGAAATGTCTGTCCCCCGCTTGAATACTGTTTATATCTACATTGAAAAAAACATTATAGTCTATTTCTTTCCAGGCTTCTTCCATCTGGCTTACGGCTCTGTCCAGACTGGCTGTAAGCTCCAATTTTGCAGGGATTTCATTTGCCTTATCACCTAGATCTTTTTCAAAATCCTTTCTGCCTTCCATTAAACCTTCAGCAAAAAGAACTGCATTTACACCACCTATAGAAGTACCTGAAACTGCAGTAATATCATTAAGTAGACCGGCCTCAGCGAGGGATTTGATTACACCAACCTGATATATTCCTTTTCCACCACCACCAGCAAGAACAAGACCAGTACCTTCCATGATAATCCTCCTTCCTGTGATTATACAGTACAATGAGTTAGGATAGAGAAAATAATGCTTATCTATCTAAGTATTTTTTATTTTTTATAAAATCTATTAAATCTACACCTTTAGATGAATCTTTGGTAAATATAGTTCCTACATCTTCACCATCCAGACATCTGTGAATTATTTCCATATCACTTGAATCAAGAATTGCTACATCTGCTCCAGCATGACAAGCAATCTCTGCTGCAGCAATCTTAGTATACATGCCACCTGTTCCAAAGCTTGATATTGTTCCTTTAGCCATATCTTTAAGTGAATCATTTATTTCATTAATTAAAGAAAGTCTCTTAGCATCAGGATTCTTACGTGGATCATCTGTATAAAAACCATCGATATCTGTCATAAGAATAAGCATATCTGCCCCAATAAGTGTTGAAACTATAGCAGAAAGTGTATCGTTATCTCCGAACTCTATTTCTTCTGTTGCAACGGTATCATTTTCATTTACTATAGGAATGACATCAAGGTCAAGAAGCTGTTTTAATGTATTCTGAGCATTCTTTCTTCTTTCATCATTGGTAATAACATCAAATGTCAGGAGAACCTGAGCAGCTCTCTGATTGTATTCCATGAAAAGCTTCTGATATAGCATCATAAGCTCCCCTTGTCCTAGAGCGGCACAAGCCTGTATCATAGATAATACTTCAGGTTTCTTTTGGAGTCCAAGAACTTTACGACCAACTGCAATTGCTCCAGAAGAAACAAGAACAACATCCTTACCCTGATTCTTAATGTCACTGATAATTCTAATTAATCTTTCAACCTTTACAAGATCCAGTTCTCCAGTTTCCTGATGCATCAGAGAAGATGAACCAACCTTGATAACGATTCTTTTTTTGTAATGAAGAGTTTCTCTTACATTGATGTTCATATCCATTATTATTTACCTTTATTTCTATATATTATTATATGTGATTCTGATTGGTGCTTATTAATCTGGAATTTACATAGTAACAGTTACTATGCATATTTGGAAAATTCATAATTCTTGTAGCACTCTATCAGATCTTCTATCAGATAATTTGTTAATGCTTCGTGACAACGGATTCCGTCTGCAGCGGCAGAAGTTATTCCTCCGGCATAGCCTGCACCTTCACCACAGGGGAAAATCCCCGGAAAATTGTCCGCCATAAGTGTTTCAGTATTCCTGATAATTCTTATAGGTGAGCTGGTTCTGGATTCAACAGCACTAATAACGGTATCTATATTATCATAGCCTTTAATTTTTGTTCCAAAATATGGCATTGCTTCAAGTATTGAATCAACAACATAATCAGGAAGTACATTTCTCAGATTACCAAAGGACCAGTTTCCTTTTATCTGAGGTGTTATAGAGCCAGTTTTATCAGACACTCTGTTTTCTGACAAATCCCCATATAGCTGAACTGGAATTCCTGATTTTCCTTCACGAAATGCAGCTTTTTCCAGTTCTTTTTGAAATCTAACACCTGCCATTATATCATCACCGTCAAAATCCGTCGGATCAATATTAACTACTATAGCACTATTAGAATTCATTCCGTCTCTTCCGCTGTAGCTCATTCCATTAACTACAGCAGTTGCTTCTTCAGTAGAACTGTCTACAACATATCCACCTGGACACATACAGAAGGAGAATACGCTTCTTGAGACATTATCATTTTTTTCCGAATTAGTATGATATACAAGCTTATAATCTGCTGCTGGAAGATTATCGCCATAAATATCACGATATTCTTCACCATACATTGCTTTATTGATAGTTTCAGCATTATGTTCTACGCGGACACCAAGAGCAAAAGCCTTCTGATTCATACCAAAGCCAATATTATCAAGCATTTTGTAAATATCTCTTGCACTATGACCAGTTGCAAGGATTAATGAATGAGTTTTATGATTATAAATTCTTTTATTCTTAATATCTTCTATAATTAATTCATATATTGGAAGCTCAGACTCATATCCAAAAGTTTCAATGCTTGTTTCATGAACTATTTCAATAAGTTTATTACCAAAACGTATCTCTCCGCCATATTTTATTATATCCTCACGCATATTGACGAGAACACGTCTCAGTTCATCTGTTCCAATATGAGGTTTGGCCATGTATCCTATGGAGGGATCAGCACCATACCTTACAAAGGTATCTAGAACCTCTTTAAAATATCCTTCTTTATCCTTATTTCCAGTATTCAGTTTCCCATCGGAAAAGGTTCCGGCTCCACCCTCTCCAAAGCATACATTCGATTCACTGTTAAGGATTCGGTCATTACTCCAGAAACGCTCAATATCTGAAAGTCTATCTTCTACAGCATTACCTCTTTCCAGAACTATGGGCTTAAAACCAGCCAGTGACAGTTTTATAGCAGCATGATAGCCCGCAGGACCTGAGCCGATAATTACAGGGCGGAATTCATTTGCAACATCTAAGAATTCTCGAACATCGGTATTTATTATGTGTGGAAATGTATATATAAACGGTTTGGTTAACGTAATATTTTTATCGTGAACACGTTCGGCTTTTTTCAGTATTTTTTCTTCATCCTTTGATTCGATGATTACATTTAACACATAATGAATATCTTTTTGTTTTCTTGAATCGAGAGATTCTTTCTGAATTTTATATGACGAAATATCATAATTGTATATTTTTTTCTTCAGCTTCGACAGTAATTGTTTTTCATTATAACCGGGAAGCATTATTATATTTTTAATTAATATCATATTTGTCCTGTTTTATATTAAAAAAGTGTATTCTGAGTCATAGGTGAATTATCATAAGAAGGAATGGCATTCCCTGCAAGATATCCTGTAACAAATGCATAGGTCAGATTATATCCGCCACATTTTCCAATAACATCTGTTACCTCTCCTACTGCATATAGATTACTACCCAGAGAACTTGATACATCAATATGCATAGTATCGCTATCTATTACTCCCATAATAATACCACCGTCACTGGCCTGAGATGAATCAAAGCCAACTCTGTTTTTAACAATCAGACGCCAGTTTGTCATTTCTTCAAATATACCACGTATGCCAATATCAGTTACCTCAGATAATTTAAACTCTGGTTTTTTACCGTCTGGTGATGCAATAAATCCAAAGAATTTGTTTATCATATAAAGTGCAAGCTTATCATTTATGTAACCATTTAGAAATGCAAGCAGGGTTTTATCTGGATATAACATTCTGATTATTTCAAAATGCTCAACGAAGCTTTCTTCATTGACCGAAGGTAAAAGGTTTATGAAAACTTCTGTACCAGGATTCATATAATATGACATATTAAATGTAACTATTCCGCTAAGTCCTTTTTTGTTTATCTGTAGTTCTCCGTTTTCAGACTTACCGTTTACTGTCATCCTGATCTTACTTCTGACACCATCCAGAGCAGTGAGATTCTCTTCTGTCTCTACTGGACATAAACAGCTTACAAAATCTCTGTAAGGAACTCTCGTATCCATCAGAAGCTTCTCAAGACCTTCTTTGCTTGCTGAGCCCAACTTAGTCTGAGACAGACCACCAGTTGCAAGTATTACATTTTTGGCAAATACCGTAGCTTCCTGAATAGTATCATCAACGCTTTTAAGTCCCTTAATAAGGTAAATGGATTCCGTATTATAATTATCTGCCGCATAAATTCTTGCATCATAACCATAGCTATGACTGTAGGAATCATAGGATTCATCGAAAATCTGATTATTAGAACTGTTATATAGTGCAAGATGTTCAACTGTGAATTTGCTGATTATCTCAACACCCCCGAGTCTTGCGGCATCAAGCAGAGCCCAGACAACAGAGGAGGCCTGCATACTTGATGGATAGATATAACCATCTTTTGAAGTAGTATTTATTCCCAGATGTTTAAAATATTCAAGAATAAATGCTCTTGGATGCTTTCCGGTTTTCTTATAAAGACTTCCGAAAACCATATCAGCGAAGATGTTACCATAGTAATCATCCTCTTCCCATTTATCATTTGTCAGGTTACATCTTCCATTTCCAGTAGAATAAAGCTTCATTCCAGGCTTTTTGTTTTTATCTACAACTACGCAAGAAAGCCCCCTGCGGGAGCTTTCAATTGCTGCGACAAGTCCGGATGCACCTGCGCCTATTATACATACATCATATATCTTATCATACATAGTGTATTCCTCAGAATAGAAATATTCCAGATAACAAAAATATGACATCTAAGAATATTGATTATTCAATAATAATGTTGTCTGTTTCATCATCTCTGAATATTGTAACCCATGTCTTACCAGGATTCATCTTAAGCTTCTCGCCATCCTTTGTGTAATAATGAGTACAATCCCATGAACTTTCTTTCTTCCAGGTGATTGGAACTATTACTCCATCAGAAGCATAATAGCCTTCACCTTCGTCAACTAACCAGATATCCTGAAGATCTGATGCTTCCTCACCAGGAACTACAGAGTGCTTAACAAACTGAATGATTACATTTTTGAACTTAAGCTGCTCTCCTGTTGTGTCATCGATCTGAGCTTCACCATACTGGAATCTGTTATAAAGACCTGTAGATGAATCATATTCAAACCAAGGCTTTCTGTCTGCATTATATGCAGTAGTGATCTTGTTTGCTGTCTGACCACCACTTGGTGTTTCATCCTTCATATTAAAGTAAAATGTTTTCTGATAGTAATCTCTATGCTTTGTTTCAAATCCATTTGCTGCGATTGCTCCATCTATTCCCTTACCAGATGTATAAGCATTGTGAGGAGCTTCACGATCTTCAGTTCTATAGAAAAATTCATTATCTTTGCTGTTTCCATCAATATGATCAAGATAATTATATGATTCAAAATCAGCCTCTGCAAGATAGTTCTGACCAAAATGGCAGAAAATAGCATCAAACTCTACAGCTTTTCTATCATAATAGTATCTTGCACTACGACATGAACCCATTCTTTCAAGTCCGTCCCAGTTGGACCAGATAGGCATAAGACGGGTGATACCACCTTCCTCAAGGAACTCAAAAATTACGTCTGCCTGACCGATTCCTGACTGAGGCATTGAGTCAATGATATTATTAACCATGAGTGCAATAGGTCTCTTCTCATTCTGCTCAATAGGAACCCATTCACCAGTAAGGTCACTGATGATCATTCCATCCTTCATCATAATAACATCATTTGCATCGCCTGCTAACATAGTTGACTGGCTCAGATTAACTGTATAGCTTTCTGAACTGTTAACTGCTTCTGTTTCTGTAGTTTCTTCTTTAGATTTACCGCAACCTCCAAGTACTGTAAGTCCCATAGTACATACAAGTCCAAGTGCTAAAAATCTCTTATTCATATTCTCTTGAATATCCTTTCTTTAATAATATATCCTCTTGAAGTCTTTCCATTTCCAGCCTTTCTTTTTCCTCCATGTGGTCATAACCGAAAAGATGAAGACAACTATGAGCTACGAGAAATGCAAGCTCACGTTTGTCACTATGACCGTATTCCTGAGACTGTGAATGAACCTTATCAAGAGATATAACAATATCCCCAAGAAGTAATTCTCCTGTTTCAGGATTGAAATAATCCTGAGGATATTTTTCAACATATGATAAATCATTTGGATTGTCAAAATCCAACATTGGAAATGATAAAACATCCGTAGGAGCGTCAATATTTCTTTCTGAATGATTGATCTCATGTATGCCCTCATTATCAGTAAGAATGACATTAACTTCGACTTCATACGGACAGTTAAGGTAATCAACAGATGCATTTATAACATCTTTAATAATGTCATTATATTCATCTGGATACAATATATCATTTTCATTTATTATAGAAATGCTCATGTCAGTTAATCCTTTTCTACAAAGTTATTATTCAAGAATAATTATGAATAATAACGCTACTATATATATGTGATTTCACAACACAAACATTAGAATTATACAATAGATTGATATAATAAGCAAATTAAAAATATAATTAATAGAATCTACTTATTTCTGTTTGAGGTATGCTTTGGTTTCTCTGTATCATATTTCTCATAAGCTTCAACTATTTTTTGAACAAGTGGGTGTCTGACAACGTCTTTGCTGGTTAGATTACAAACAGCTATACCTTCTATACCTTTTACAATCTTTAGAGCTTTATCCAGACCGGATTTCGTACCGAATGCAAGATCCTTTTGAGACTGATCTCCGGTTATGATTGCTTTTGAACCGAAACCGATACGTGTCAGGAACATTTTCATCTGAGATTCAGTTGTGTTCTGAGCCTCATCCAGAATTATAAATGCATTGTCAAGGGTTCTTCCTCTCATATAAGCAAGAGGTGCTACTTCAATGAGCCCTTTTTCCATATTTTTCTGAAATGATTCAACTCCCATAATCTCATATAATGCATCATAAAGAGGTCTGAGATATGGATCAATCTTACTCTGGAGATCTCCTGGAAGAAAACCAAGCTTTTCTCCAGCTTCAATAGCTGGTCTTGTCAGAATGATTCGTTCAACCTCACCTTTCTTAAAGGCAGTGATTGCCTTTGCCATGGCAAGATATGTTTTTCCTGTACCTGCAGGACCTGTTCCAAAAATGATCATGTTATTATCTATTGCATGAACATAATTCCTTTGTCCAAAGGTTTTTGGACGAATCGGTCTTCCTGCAAGTGTATGACATATTAGTTCATCATCTGATTCCAGATCACTAGCCTTATTTTCATCACCATCTAAGGCAAGTTTAATAGAGTAATCAACACTTTGATCATTTATCGGGTTACCATTTCTAGTAATAACAAGAAGATCCTTGATTACTCTTTCGGCTGAGTGTACATTTTTTTCCATTCCCTCTAAAATGAGTGAATCACCTCTATATACAGAAGTAATGGAAAAGGATTTTTCAATTTTCCTGATATTTTTATCAAACTGGCCGAATACAGCCTGAACTTCACGTTCACTGAGTTTTATAGTCTGCTGGATTACATTTCCCATTTAATATACCTATTATGTTACTAAATAAATGTAACTCTGATAATCAAAACGCCACGGTTATAAAACCGCGGCGTAAATTATGTTTCATATCATATAATTCGTAAGGTTACGTTACTTATTTATACTTACGCTTTCTGGCAGCCTCAGACTTTTTCTTACGTCTTACAGAAGGCTTCTCGTAATGCTCTCTCTTACGTATCTCCTGCTGGATACCAGCCTTTGCACAATTTCTCTTGAATCTGCGAAGAGCGCTATCGAGAGTTTCGTTTTCTTTTACAACTACGCTTGACATCTATCTACCCTCCCTCCGTTCGGGAATTTATATCCTTTATTCCAAAAAGTGTCATATAAAATGTGACACGCAAAATATTATAGCAAATTTACATATAATGTCAAGTGGATTTTTTATAAAATGTATCACATGTTAAAGCTTTACAGCTGCTTCTTTACTTCTTCAACACCTGCTTTAAGAGCATCCTGAATCCTTGATGCATCTTTACCACCAGCTTGTGCCATATTTGGACGGCCACCACCGCCACCACCTACGATTGGTGCTATTGCTTTTATGATATTTCCTGCATGAATTCCTGCTTTAACTGCATCATCCGAAGCCATTACTATAAGACTTACTTTGCCTCCGCCGAGATCAGAACCCATGATTATGACCGCCTTGCCAAGCTTTGCTTTATAATCATCACCAAGTGTTCTGAGGGCATTTGGATCGACTCCCTGTACAGCCATAGGAAGTACCTTGATATCACCAATCTCAACAACATCTGTCTCCGCACTTCCAGCAGCGGCCTTGGCTATTTTATCCTTAAGGCTGTTATTTTCTGCCTGAAGTGCTTTAATCTCTTCAAGCATTGAAGTAATTTTATCAGCCAGCTTAGCAGGCTCTGTCTTTGCCAGCTTAGCAGCTTCAATAAGTTTATTTTCAACATCAGCAAAGTATTCAGCTGCTCCTATTGAAGTAAGTGCTTCTATACGTCTTACTCCAGCAGCGATACCCTGTTCAGATACTATTTTAAATGTACCGATTACTCCAGTGTGAGGAACATGTGTACCACCACAGAGCTCGATTGACCAGTCACCCATGTTTACAACACGAACTGACTCACCATATTTTTCTCCAAATAGAGCCATAGCTCCAGTTTTCTTGGCATCTTCAAGAGACATTACATCAGTTCTGACTGTAAGATCTTCTCTGATTTCCTTATTTACAATCTCTTCAACCTTCTTGATCTCGTCTGCTGTCATGGCCTGATTATGTGAAAAGTCGAATCTGAGTCTTCCATCAGAAACAAATGAACCAGCCTGCTCAACATGATTTCCAAGTACCATCTGGAGTGCTTTCTGAAGAAGGTGTGTAGCACTATGGTTTTTGCAGATAAGTGAACGTCTCTCAGCATCAACTGAAAGTGTAGCTTTGTCATTATTCTTAATTGTACCAGCAGTTACAATACCTGTATGAGCATATCTGCCACCCTTAAGTTTAGCTGTATCCTCAACCTTAAATTCACCAGAAGCTGTCTTGATAATACCAGTATCTGCACACTGACCACCCATTGTAGCATAGAATGGAGTTTTAGCAGTTATGATAGTTCCTTCATCTCCTGTACCAAGTGAATCAACCATTGCTTTATCATCTGCAAGCGCAACAATCTCACTTTCATCTACAAGCTTATCGTAACCTGTAAACTCAGTAGTAACAGACTCATCCAGTCCTTCAAATATATTTGCATCAGCTGTAAGCTTCTGCGAGAAGTTCTGATTTTCTCTTGCTCTCTGCTTAGCATCTTCCATAGCCTTATCAAATCCAGCCTCATCAACTGTAAGACCTTCTTCGGCAGCCATCTCAACAGTAAGCTCGATTGGGAAGCCAAACGTATCATATAGATAAAATGCTGATTCTCCGTCTATTTCCTTCTTACCGGCAGTATTCTTCTCATCAAGAATCTTCTTGAATTCCTTCATTCCATTTTCAAGTGTGCTTTCAAAACGAACGATTTCTTTATCAAGTTCGCTAAGAATGAACTCACGGTTTTTTGTAAGAAGTGGATAGCTGTCATCATAAACTTTATCAATATAAATCTTTGCAACATCAAGGAGATTTTCCTTTGTCATGCCAAGTGTACGTCCATGTCTTACAGCACGTCTGATAAGACGACGAAGTACATAGCCAGCTCCAACGTTAGAAGGAAGAAGCTTAGCTGCGTCTCCCATAAGCATAACAGATGTACGCATATGATCAGCAAGTATTCTCATAGACTTTGTAAGCTTCTCATCAGCATCATAAGTTGTACCTGCACATTTTTCAATGAATGCAATAGCTTCTGTGAACAGGTCTGTCTTATAAACATCCTTTGTACCATTAAGGAATGCAAGTATTCTTTCAAGACCCCATCCAGTATCAACGTTTTTCTGCTTAAGAGGAGTAAGATGTCCATCCTGATGCTTCTCATACTGCATGAAAACGTCGTTACCAAGTTCTGTGTATTTACCACAATCACATCCCGGACCACAGTCAGGACCACAATCAGGAACATCAGCAATATAGAACATTTCACTATCAGGACCACAAGGACCATACTCAAGTCCCCACCAGTTATCCTCTGCAGGTAGATAATAGATATTTTCTTTCTTGAATCCGGATGCTATTCTGAACTTAGCGCCTTCTTCATCTCTAGGTGCATTTTCATCACCTGCAAATACAGTAGCTGCAAGGTGATCTGCATCAAATCCGAAAACTCCTGTAAGAAGCTCGTAGCTCCATTTACATCTATCTTCTTTAAAATAATCTCCTAGACTCCAGCTACCCATCATTTCGAAGAAGGTAACGTGGCTCTTATCTCCAACAGAATCAATATCATTTGTACGAACACATCCCTGAACATTACATAATCTTGTTCCCATTGGATGCTTCTCGCCAAGAAGATATGGCATAAGAGGCTGCATTCCTGCTACATTGAAGAGAACGCCGGTTGAACCGTCAGATACAAGTGAAACAGCACCTACATCCACGTGGCCTCTTTCTTTATAAAAATCTATCCAAGTTTTTCTGAGTTCTTTTGAAGTGAATTGTCTCATCGTATGATACTCCTAATTATATATTTTTCTTTTTAAGTAACTATTCACGGTTTGCAAGTTCTTCTCTGATTTCTTCCCAGGTGACTCCCTTTTCAACCATGAGCACCATGGCATGATATAGAAAATCAGCCATTTCGTATTTGATTTCTTTTGGATCAGGATTCTTGGCGGCAATAACTATCTCTGTACATTCTTCACCGACCTTTTTAAGAATCTTATCAATTCCCTTATCAAACAGATAATTGGTATAACTTCCTTCTCGAGGATTTACCTTTCTGTCTGCTATAACATTATAAACATCATCAAACACAGTAAGCGGATTAGCAGCGCGTTTACCTTCATTCTCCGCTAAAGGAGTAAAGAAACATGTTTTGTTACCTGTATGACATGCAGGTCCTGTCTGATCAACCTTCGCTAATATCGTATCTTTATCACAATCAATTGTCAGACTGAGCATTCTCTGAAAATGTCCTGATTCTTCTCCTTTTGTCCAGAGTTTCTGTCTTGAACGTGACCAGTAAGTCATAAGTCCTGTTTCAAGAGTCTTATTATAGGATTTCTCGTTCATATAAGCCATCATAAGAACTTCTCCAGTAAAGGCATCCTGAGCAATACAAGGTACAAGCCCATTTGAATCCTTTTTAAATTCAGAGAAACTGATATCATTAATTATATTTATTGTATCTCTTTTAACCATGTCCGCTATTTCTGATTCAAAGTCGTCATTGTATTCAAAAACTTTATCTGGAAATCTTTCCTTTGAATATGTATACAGCTTATATAAAGAATCTTCTTCATTACATCCTTTCAGATTAAAAGCAATACATTTAACTTTTCCATATAAGAGGTGTTTTACATCATCAAATGTAATTTCGGAAAAAGATACTAAAGCATAATCTGCAGTATCATTATTTTCAATTATATTATTAAGATCTGAAGAGTTTTCAATTTTAAATGATGTCATCTTACAGAGCTCCTTTCGTAGAGAGAAGTCCGCCATCTAATCTAGGATCATAGCTTACAGCTAAATCAAGAGCATTTGCAAAGGCTTTAAATGTAGCTTCTATAATGTGATGATTATTTGATCCGGAAATCTGCTTAATATGAAGATTCATTTCTGCGGCATAGGATACAGCATAGAAAAATTCCTTAGTCATTTCCGTATCGAAACTGCCAACCTTTGGAACTGTAAGGTCGAGATCATAAGAAAGATAAGGTCTGCCGGAAAGATCAATAGCACATAAAATAAGTGTTTCATCCATAGGCATAATAAATGAACCATATCTCTTAATTCCAGACTTATCTCCTACTGCTTCTTTGATAGCTTTACCCAGAACTATTCCAGTATCTTCGATAGTATGATGAGAATCAACCTCAAGGTCACCCTTTACGACTAAGTTCATGTCGAAAAAACCATGCTTTGAGAAGCTTTTCAACATATGATCGAAGAAGCCAATTCCAGTATCAACATTACTTACACCGGTTCCATCCAGATTCAGAGAAAGAGTTATATCTGTTTCGCCCGTTTTACGTGATACAGAAGATTTTCTGTCCGCCATATCTATACCTCCTAGTACTTTCTAAAATAATCACTTGAATCTTACAGCAATCGAATTTGCGTGAGCTGTAAGTCCTTCTGCTTTTGCAAAAATTTCTATATCTGTGTGAACAGCTTCAAGTGCTGATTTGGAATATGATATGATACTGGACTTCTTTATAAAATCATCTACGCTGAGAGGTGAGAAGAATCGTGCTGTACCATTTGTTGGAAGCACGTGATTCGGTCCTGCAAAATAATCTCCCAGTGGCTCGGATGAATATTCTCCAAGGAATATAGCTCCTGCATTTTTAATCTTGGTCATGGTCTCCCATGGATTTGCAGTAATGATTTCGAGGTGCTCTGGAGCAATCTCATTAGAAGCATCAATTGCATCATCCATATTTTCAGCAACAAAAATATTTCCAAAATTATCAAGTGATTTCTGTATTATTTCTTTTCTTTCAAGCTCTGCTGTGAATTTATCAACCCACTCTGAGACTTCTTCAGCAAGTTTCTGACTTGTGGTTACAAGAGTTGCTGATGCAAGTTCATCATGTTCTGCCTGAGATAACAGATCAGCAGCAACATACTCAGGATTTGCAGTTTCATCTGCAAGTACAAGTATCTCACTTGGTCCGGCTATGGAATCAATACTTACGTGTCCATATACCAGTCTCTTAGCTATTGCAACAAATATATTTCCAGGTCCAACGATCTTATCAACCTTTGAAATGCTTTCAGTTCCATAAGCGAGTGCTGCTATTGCCTGTGCTCCACCAACCTTATAGATTTCCGTTACACCTGCTTCATTTGCTGCTACGAGTGTTGTTGGATAAACAACGCCTTCACTATTACATGGTGTTGTCATTACGATTCTTTCAACACCGGCAACCTTTGCAGGAAGAACATTCATAAGAACAGTTGATGGGTATGCTGCCTTTCCACCCGGAACATATACACCAGCGGATTCAATGGGTGATACTCTCTGACCAAGAATTGTTCCGTTATTTTCGGTTGTAATCCAGCTGTTACGCTTCTGTTTTTCGTGGAAGTTTTTAATGTTAACTATCGCTTTTCTTATAACATTTACAAGCTCTTCATCAACTTCCTTGTATGCTGCTTCAATCTCTGCTGGAGTTACCTTAATAGTTTCAGCTGCAAGTTTAGCCTTATCAAACTTTTCGGTATATTCAAACAGAGCTTTGTCACCATTATCATGAACATTTTTGATTATGTCCTTTACGATAATTTCATATTCACCATAATCATCAGTTGTTCTTTTTAATAGATCTGTCATCAGTTTGTTTTTTGTCTCTGATGAAAGTTTTACAATTCTCATAATATACCTTCTTTCTTTAAATTATTATTTCTTTAAAATATTATTTCTTTATAAAATGTATTTTATTAATTATTTTTTATTAAATGAATTCTTATAGAATATTTTTGATATCACGAAGTAATTTATTGATTCTTTCGTGTTCCATTCTAAGACTGACCTGATTTACTACGATTCTTGCAGATAATGGGGCGATTTCTTCAAGAACAGTAAGTCCATTTTCTTTAAGTGTAGATCCAGTTTCAACGATATCTACTATAACTTCAGAAAGCCCAACGATAGGTGCCAGTTCTACAGAACCGTTAAGTTTAATTATTTCAACAGTCTGATTCTTTTTATCTGTAAAATAATTCTTTGCGATATTAGGGTATTTGCTCGCTACACGAATTATTTCATTTTTTTTGAGAAGCTCTCTTGCTGATTCAGGACCACAGACGCACATTCTGCATTTACCAAATCCAAGATCTAATACCTCGTAAAGATTTCTTCCTTCTTCAAGTAATGTATCTCTTCCAACAACACCAATATCTGCTACTCCATATTCTACATATGTAGGAACATCACTGGGTTTAGCAAGGAAGAATCTCATTCCAATCTCTTCATTCTCAAATATCAGTTTTCTTGTATTTGGATCATTTATTTCATCACAGGTGATTCCGATTTTTTCAAGAAGCTTTAATGTTTCTTTTGCAAGTCTGCCCTTTGCAAGAGCAAATGTAAGATATCTCATATTCTTTATCCTTACTTATCTGTTTATCATATTTTTGCGTATGTCATATGGTATCAAAAGATACATTAGACATTCACATCTTTTATATCTTTTAACTCAAACTTTTAAGCTCATACACTATATTTCCTCAAGATTTTTTGTTTCATCAACGCTTCCATCAGCACTGATTATCCGTACTATTGAAGCATCCTGTAGAATATAGACCTTGCCTACGTCATAGATCTTAGCATAATTCAGATATTCATCATCCTCATGCTTTTTTGATTTACGGATCAGATGAGTAGCAATGCTTTCAGCTCTGAGTTTTTTAGCAAGGGTGACTGCTGGGTCCTGATGTTCCATAGTATATACAACCAATGCAGATTTATTATCCTTTTCAAATGGAATATTCTGTCTTGTAAGTGAATTCATCAGTTCATCTATATAGATAGAAAATCCTATAGACGGAGCATCCTTACCAAACTTGGCAAGAAGATTATTATATCTTCCACCTCTTACAACAGGATTACCAGTTCCGTAGGTATATCCGCTGAAAACAATACCTGTATAATAATCATAGCCATTTATCATTGACAGATCAAAGCTGACATATTTCTCATATTCATAAAATGAGATTGCCTTATATACTTTACGGAGTCTGTCAATCGCTTCAAGAGCACGTGGGTTTGAAGTAAGCTTTTCAGCTCTGTCTAACATTTCCTGACTACCAAAAAATGATGAAAACTCATTAAATATGCTTTTGATATTTTCAGGCATTTCAAGCTCGGAAATGTATTCGCTAAGTCCGAAGAAATTCTTTATCTGAATATAATCTCTTATTTTATTTTCTGTTTTTTCATCAAGTCCTGATTCTTCAATCAGACCTTTAAAGAAATCTACTTCACCGATTTCAATCTGAAATTCATTTAATCCAGTGGCCTTAAGACAGTCTATCACACATGCAACAGTTTCGGCATCAGCTGCTGAGCTGTCATCATTGATAAGCTCACAGCCAATCTGAGTGGTTTCAGAAAGCTTGCCCTGATGGCTCTTGGTACTGGCAAATGTATTTCCTCTATAACAAAGTCTTATAGGAAGTTCTTCATTCGCAAAATACTTTGCAACACTTCTTGCAATACTCGGCGTAAAATCCGGTCTTAGAACAAGAGTATTATTATTCCTGTCAAAAAACTTGTACATTTCATTAGAATGAGCGGAACCTGTATCAGAATTGAAAATTCCAAAATATTCAAATGTAGGAGTTTCAATATCTTTATTACCATAAAGATGTAGAATGTTTTCTATGTTGTTAATGCATTCATGTTTTCTCTCACATTCTGTACCATAAATGTCTCTTACTCCTTCCGGAGTAGATAGTAAAGTTTCTCTCATACTATTTATTTCCTCACATTATTTTGTAGCTTTGGATTTTTCATTTCTTGTCTTCAGAAATGATTATATCCATATATACACCGGATTTATTTTCTTTACATGTAACGTATCTGTATGTCACCCGGCTGCCTTCATTATATCTTACAGATATATGTGAATATGGATATGCTGTAATTGAAACAAATTCCCGAAACATCTGATCAGATGCTTCGACGGAATATTTATGCAGCTTAATATCGACAATATATCTGTTAAAATTTACATTGATTGAATACCTCTTAATAAGCTCTGACTTATCAAGATAATCCTTCATCACAGAATACATTTCATCATCAGTATTAATATTAATTTTTGACATATAATCATTTATAACTCTGAACATATAATTGTCTCCTGTGATTGGTGCTATTCACTATAAAAGCACGTCTTGGCTGTGCAAAGCATAATTATACTATCATATACATAAGAAATCAAACTTGGATTTAATTATATGTAATACGTTCTACATCACGCCAGGAATTGTCAAGATTATAGAATTCTCTCATTTCTGATGAGAAAATATGTACTACCACTTCATTATAATCAAGCAGTACCCATCCACCTGTTGAACGGCCTTCTCTGTTTTTAAGCTCATAGCCTTCGTTTCGCATTGCCTCTTCGACGCTATCAATAATGGCATCAAGCTGAGACTTATTTGAACCGCTTGCTATTACAAAATAATCTGTAATTGATGTGACCTTTCCAACATTCAGGGAGCATACGTTGTAGCCCATCTTATCCAGAATAGCATCAACAGCACATTTTACCATTTTTTCTTCATTTGTTAATTCAACTGCCATATTTAGTACTCCGTTGTAACGCTTTTTATCTCATCTATTACTCTATTGTCTACATAGTAATAGAAGGTCTGTTCAGTAGTTTCATCAATAATAGCCTGCTTTTCATGAAGATATTCTAAAGTATTTTTCAAAATATGAATTATACATTTATCTATATCCTCATACGCCTCTTTTCGAATAATATCCAGATCACGGATCATTTTTCTGTTTGGTTCAATATAATCCGCAACAAAAATGATCTTATCAAGCATACTCATTCCTGGATGACCGGTTGTATGCCAGGTTATGGCTGAAAGAATCCCTTCATCCTTTACTCCATATTTTTCTTTTGCGTAATATGCACCAAGCTTTCCGTGAAGAAGATCAGGATCTGCTTTTTCACTTTCATTTATAGGAAGACCGAGTTTTTTACTCTTCTTAAGTTTTTCATCCTTGGGAATACATTTTGCACAATCATGAAGAAGACCAGCAATCCTTGCTCTCTGCACATCTTCTCCATATACAAATGCTAGACTTGCAGCAGTATATTCCACACCGATAGAATGAATAAATCTTTTTTCGGTAAGTTTACCCTTTAGTTTTTTTACCATATCAGCACGATCCATATTTATTCAAGCTCCTGTTTAATTTATTTATATCTATATATAAAGATTATTATTTTTTATATATTCTATTACTTTTTCATCAAGTAAGCCTTTAACTGAAATGCCATTTCTAATATTTTCTCTAATACTTGAAGAAGAAATATTTATATTTGGCATGTTAAGCATTTCAATATGCGACTCTGGATGTTTTACTTTAAGAATATTAATTATTTCAAGTGTTCTTTTTATATCAGTTTCTCCTCTGACAGCTGTAAGAATATTAACTGATCTAAGCAGTTCTTCTGCTTCGTACCAGTGGTCAATCCACTCCAGACTATCGCCGCCAATGATAAAGTATAACACTATACCTGGATATTCGCAAAGATATTCACGAACTGTATCAATAGTATGAGTTATACCACCTCTTTTTATTTCCATATCAGAAACTGAAAGATATGGAACACCTTCTATAGCAAGTTTTATCATATTTAGACGATGTTCATCAGACACGAATAAATTGTTATCTTTGTAATAAGTAGATTTGTTTGGCATAACAATAATATCATTAAGGTCAAACTGTTCATGGACACATTTTGCCATTTCCAAATGTGCATTATGAATCGGATTGAATGAACCACCGAGAATTGCTTTTTTCATATTCAGGCTCCTGGTTAATTATTTTTATCTGAATACTTTTTACTTGAATACTTCTTGTCTGGAGTTTTTTTATCAGAATATTTCTTTACATTAGATTTCTTGTCAAATGCTTTCTTTCCGCTATTTTTTGAATCAAAAGCCTTTTTTGTTGTATTTTTTTTATCTGCAGGTTTTTTCTCTCCAGGAAGAAAAATCTTCTGATTTTCTCTGTTCTTTTTATATAAAACAATCTTTCGACCGATAACCTGAACAACCTCAGATCTTGTTCTTTCAGAAAGCGTGATTGCTAAGGTTCCAGGATCATCAATACAATTTTTTAATACATTTACCTTGATTAGTTCTCTTGCTTTCAGAGCTTCTGCTGTAGCTTCTACAAATTCAGGAGTAAGGCTTGATTTGCCAAGAGATAGAACTGAATCAATGTTCTGCGCAAGACCTTTGAGGTAGGCGCGTTCTTTAGTGTTCATAGTGTCTCCTTCTTTATTCTTACTTTTGTTACTATTCACGGTTAACTCCAAAAGCATTCTTAAGTTCACATCGAATACGGCTTATTCTTAAGCAAGCTTAAATAAGCCTAATATTCGATGTTCTATCGCCTCCTTGAAGGAGGCACTGAATCATGCTTTTTGAGTTCCTGCTTCGCAGGTATTATGAGATATAATATAAAAAACAAACTGCAAGCAGTTGTTTTTAATTATATCTCATAAACCGTGAATAGAAACTATTATTCTATATATTCAAATTCCCATCCATACAGGCGCACTGTATCGCCTTCCTGGATGCCAAGTTCTTTTAGTTCATCAATGATATTATTCTTCTTCATGAAATCCTGGAAGAATTTGAAGCCTTTTTCATCTTCGAGGTTTGTATATCCAAGCATTCTTTCAATACGTGGGCCTTCTACTATATATACGCCCTCTTCTTCTTCAGATTTTTCTACAGTAAATGGCAATTCTTCGACTCTTGAAGCATATTCTTCCAGAGATATTTCAGGTGTAAACTCTAAGACATCATCTGGTGCTGTCTGAATCATCTGATATACCTTTTCAAGAAGATCTTTTACTCCTTCACCAGTTGCAGCAGATATAGCCATAACAGGAATATCAGGTTCAAATCTATCCTTTAGTTTTGTCATAACTGTATTTTTATCTTCTTCTGAAAGAACATCTAGCTTATTTGCAACGATGATAGTTGGTCTTTCTACAAGCTTTTCACTGTAATTCTTTAGTTCAGCATTAATAGTATCGATATCTTCTAAAGGGTCTCTTCCTTCGATACCAGCGCCATCTACTATATGAAGAAGAACTCTTGTTCTTTCAATATGTCTAAGAAAATCAAGACCAAGTCCAACACCTTCAGCAGCTCCCTCTATAATTCCAGGGATATCTGCCATAACAAAGCCTCTTCCTTCTCCAAGACTTACTACTCCAAGATTAGGAACAAGAGTTGTGAAATGATAATCTGCTATTTTAGGTCTTGCATTTGAAACCTTAGAAAGAAGGGTTGATTTGCCTACACTTGGAAATCCTACAAGTCCGACATCTGCTATCATCTTAAGCTCTAATATAAGAGTTTTCTCAATGGCTGATTGACCCGGCTGAGCATATCGAGGAGCCTGCATAGTACTTGTGGCATAGTGCTGATTTCCTTTTCCACCTCTTCCTCCTTCTAGAAGGATAAAGGGTTCAGTTCTGTCAGCCATATCTATTATAACCTTGTCCGTATCAAAATCTTTGATTACAGTTCCAGGAGGGACTTTGATTACAACATCTTTGCCATTTGCACCATGACATCTTCTTTTGCCGCCTTCTTCACCATTTCCAGCTTTATATTTTCTAATATTTTTAAAATCAGTAAGAGTATTCAGACCTGTATCTACTACAAAGATAACATCTCCACCTTTTCCTCCGTCTCCACCATCTGGTCCGCCATTCGGAACATATAGTTCACGTCGGAAAGAAACATGGCCGTCTCCACCTTTTCCGGATCTGACATATATTTTTGCTCTATCTGCAAACATTACTCGTCTCCTTATTAACGCTGTTAATAACTATAAATATAAAACAAGGGAGCTATGTATTAACTACAAAGCTCCCGAATGCCCGATACTATGGATGACTATGCAACAGGATAAATTGAAACCTGCTTTCTGTCTCTTCCAAGTCTTTCATATCTAACAACTCCATCTGTTAATGCGAAAAGTGTGTCGTCTCCGCCACGTCCAACATTAAGTCCTGGATGGATCTTTGTTCCACGCTGTGTATAAAGCACATTACCAGCCTTAACAAACTGGCCATCTGCACGCTTAGCTCCGAGTCTCTTAGAAGCTGAATCTCTACCGTTCTTTGTAGATCCCATTCCCTTCTTATGAGCGAAGAGCTGTAAATTCATCTTAAACATGACTTTACCTCCCTAAAATAAATCCGAATATATTTGTCTCCATACTCTTCGTATATTGAACATAGTCCTAAACGAAGAGACCTAAGTAAAAGTTTACTCTCAGGACTAACCTTACCAATGACTTTGAACTTAACCAGACCACCATCTGATGCTTCTTCAGTAACTGTTGAATCATCTGTGAATCTGTCAATGCTGTTTACTGTATTGATAACCAATGCAGAAGTTCCTGCACATACAACATCTTTACCACAGCATCCATAATCAGCATGACCTGTTATTTTGAATCCAAAATATTCATTGTTCCTGGAATAAAATACTGCTTTAATCATATTTTCGCCTTTTTAATAATTTAATCGATTATGCGTTAATAGCTTCAATCTTTACTTCTGTAAAAGGCTGTCTGTGTCCGTTCTTCTTGTGATAACCTGTCTTTGGCTTATACTTATAAACAGTTACCTTCTTAGCTTTTGCAGTCTTAACAACGGTAGCTTCAACACTTGCTGATGATACCTGATTACCTACGATGATACCACCATCATTCATAATAGCGATAACATTATCAAATGTAACCTTAGATCCATCTTCAGCATCAAGTTTCTCAACTCTGATGATGTCTCCTTCCTCTACCTTGTACTGCTTTCCGCCTGTTGCAATTACAGCGTACATAAGATATTCCTCCTATCTCTTAAACTCGCCGACATTCGGTGGCGCTTTAACTAAAGGGCGCACTTATAACCTGGTCGTGCGGCATACTCAGATAATATACAACGTATATAAGTATTATGTCAAGTGATTTTTCAAATAATTATACGTTATTTTTTAACCTTGATTTTTCTTGTTGTCCAGGAAGAATAATAAGTTTTTCCTTTTGATTTTTTATAGGCTCTTATTCGAACATAATAAGTCTTGCCTTTTTTTAGTTTTGAAAACTTCTTTGTAGTCAGCTTCTTGTTAACTGTAACAGTTTTTGCTTTCTTGAATTTATTATTATCAGCATATTGTATCTGATAACCTGCTGTTTTTTTATTTTTCTTCCAGCTAAGAGTCACATTCTTTGCTGATTTATTAGTTAATGAAGCAACTGAAACATTATTGAGACAGATTATTGACTGAGGATTTGAAACAGCCAGAGTTTTTGAACCATTTAAAGCAGTGATTCTATATTGATATAATGTTCCATTTTTTACTTTCTTATCGACAAATGTAACCTTGCCCGCTGAACTGGTCTTTCCTATAACTGCATAGCTGTTTTTCCCATTTACACTTCTTTCAATTTTATAGCCTGTTGCCGCTGAAACCTTTGTCCATTTTACAGAGATTGTCTTTTTAATATTATTTGTTGTAACTTTAGTCTTAAAATTCTGTGTTTCATTAGCGGTGTTATTTCCACCTCCAGAATTATAATTGAATCTGAGCTTTATATTCTTGGTATCAGAATCAGTCATTAAGGTTTTAGGTATGCCACTATTATTCTTATATAACGTATATAAGGCAGCAGCTGCTCCTACCAGTCCAGCATTATAATCAAGTGCCACTTCATTACATTTATAATCTGCCTGACTATCACTATAAGTTCCATTGGAATCTGTAGGTCCACCAACAAGTGCTCCAAGAAGTATATAATGATTTGGATTTGTTATTGATGCATCACTACTATTTGATGCTGCTCTATGATGAGGATATTTTGAGGACTTACTACTATATCCCACAACAAAGCATTGACCACTGCTATTATTTCCCAGAATATAATTCATCTGATTAGTAGCCCAGGTAGAATATGTCTTATTGTTAGTCGCTTTGTCATAAAGAAGTCCCAGGAACTGTGTGTTACAATTATATCTGGCACTTCCCCATTCAAGAAGACAGCTGTATCCCGTTTCAGATGCTTTCATATTATCAGCACAGCTTTTAAGTGAAGCTGCATTTCCAGCACCATAATAATCAGCAAGCGCACTAACATTATCCCAGGAAAACCAGGAATAAATATTATATCCACCTATAGACTGATTTTTTATATTTTCAAATTCATTCTTATATGAAGCAGTTCCTGTTGCTTTATAAAGAAGTGCTGCAGCCAGAGCATAATCGTCACCCCAGGACTGAGAATTATATAGATAACTTCCTGTACTGCTGTCATATAATCCTTCAGTAGCAACAGCTTTATTTGAAAAGCCTTTAGCATAGGCAAAAAGTTTTTTAGCATAGTCGAGTGCTTTGGCATCTTTAAAATTGATATATTGTACCGCAAGAGCCGCAGCAGCCTCACACACTTCATCAGTAGCAGGATTATTTGAAGATGTATAATATACATGACGTACTGCATTCTGATTTTCGGGAGCTGTCCATGATTTATGATCCTCATCTCCATCAGATACCTGATAAACGAAGAAATCCACAGTACCATTTTTCTTAAGTACTGTACATCGTTCAAAATATTCACAGAAATGAGTTGTTATCTTTTTTAGATGTTCAGAAGATTTTGTAGCTTCGAAGGCTGATTTATATTCCATATATTCTATGCCAAGCATTGTAGCAGTATACCCCTGTGGAAGACCTGCCTTAAGATGGTCTCCTGCATCATGAAATCCACCACTGACATCTACTGTTTTACCATTGATCTTAACCTTTTTATCTCCAAGATGACAATTTCCACGCCAGGAGAATGCTGACTTGGAAGCCACTTCACCGCCACACATATTGGCATCATAAAAATATAGAGACATCTGCAGGAGCTTCGCATAGTTATAATTGGAAGCTGCTGATACTTCTGGTATGTTAAAAACAGATAAAGTTATTATCATAGAAAGAAAAAGTGATAAAAATTTTATTTTTTTCATATTATACTCCTGACTATGCATGATTACTTTTTATATCCATACTCTTCCATATATAGTTTTTTGTCTCTCCAGCCGGGACGAACCTTGACCCAGAGCTTTAAGTTTACTCTCTGCTGAAGCATATCTTCTATATCATGTCTGGACTGGGTTCCAATCTTCTTAAGCATGGCTCCGTTTTTTCCAATAATGATCCCCTTATGACTCTCACGCTCACAGATGATAGTTGCTTCAATATCTACAAGAGAACCATCCGGTCTTGTTCGCATTTTATCAATTATTACAGCTATTCCATGAGGAATCTCTTTATCGAGATTTCGAAGACACTTTTCACGTATGAATTCGGCAGCTATCTCTCGTTCTGTTTCATCAGTTACTGTATCCTCGTCAAAATACATTGGTCCCTCTGGAAGCATATCATAGAGAATATTCATAAGCTCTTTCTGACCTGTTCCTTCAGTAGCTGATACATTTGCACTATTATCAAAGCTTTTTCCGGCTACTTCATTCATATAATCATTATAGAGCTTATATGTCTGACTAAGTTTTGACTGTTCACAGGTATCGCATTTATTGATTACAAGAATAACAGGAACACCTGATACTTTGCTTATCATGTCTACTATACTTCTTTCACCAGCGCCTATAAAGGAAGATGGTTCTATTATCCACATAATAAGATCTGCAGTTTTGAGAGTATCAGTTGCTTCGTCAAGCATATACTCCCCCAGCTTAGTTTCTGCTTTATTGATTCCAGGAGTATCAAGAAATATTATCTGACCTCTTTCATCGGTATAGACTGTCTGTATACGTTTTCTGGTTGTTTGAGCACGTTTGCTGACAGCTGCTATTTTCATACCAATCAGATGATTCATCAGGGTTGATTTGCCGACATTCGGACGTCCCAGAATGGCTACAAATCCGGATTTGATCTTATTTTGCGTATTCTTTTCTTTTTCAATATCATTTATCATGAGTTATTTCCTTTTCCGTTACATTTCTACAACAGAAATAAATTAAAACAGTTTTCCGGTAACCTTAAAGAGATCCTTGTTTGCATTTATTTTTTCGTCACCACCCACAGCACAGATTATTCCACTTTCAGAAACAACCTTTACATATGGAGCCAGAGCCCGGATTGTCTGCTGAGTAGCTCCGAGTACCTCATCTCTAGATTTTTGTCTTTCTTCATCTGTAATTTCACTCATATAACAGTTAAATGAGAAGTATCCCTCAAGTGAAGGTGTAAGTGGCGCATCAAACTTCGCAATTGTACCTATTATATATTTTATCATATCTCTGTCAGAGCAATCGAATTCTTCAACGTATTTATAAGCATCCTGATAGATTTTGTAGGTCTCTGCAAGATTAGGATCTCTATATGATGTAAAGAATGAGAATCCATTTCTTGTGAAATCACACATACATCCATAAGCTCCACCCATAACTCTTACATTTACCCAGAGATAATCATAAGAGAAAATGATCTGAAGTACATTAAGGGCACCGTTATATTCAAGCCCTGCTTCTTTGAAGTTACCGGCAGTTGCAACATACTGAACCTTAGAGGATGTATTAAAGCCTTCATTAGCGACTTCAAGTTTGATGTCAAACTGCTTACTAATATCGATGCTATCACTATTTATTGAATTAATAAGCTTATTAAGTGAGTCTTCCATCACTTCAGGATTTTCTTTAGATGTATATGAAAGAATAAGTGCATCTTTTCTGAAAATCCGACTATATAGCCTTTTAAGATCAGCTGCAAGTTCTTCATAGATTTTGTCAAGATTCTTATCTACTGAATCAATATAGCGATAAAAATCCACTCCATCCAGACTATCCATTATCTTCTGACTATTCATGATATAAGAACCTGCTCGCATTCTAGCTGTCAGATGACCGCCTTCAACAAGTGAATTTTTACCAGCAGCTTTAATTTCGGAAACTATTTCTTTAATACGTTTCTTATCTGTAATATGTGAGGATGTAATAATTTCCTTAATCAGTTCTATACCATCAGATATTTTATTATCAAATGTCTTAACCTTACAAAGTGCATAGGTATAAAGCGTATTCTTACGATTCATACATCCGAGACTGAAGGATATACCACCGGTTCTTAAGTTTATTTCATTAGAAAGATCGTTATAGGTATGCTCATCTGTATCAACATATTTAAGCAGTTCAAAAAGGAGCGCTGCCTTAGGAAGATCTTCGAATGCAAGATCATTAAGATTGAAGAACATGTCCAGATAAGAGATACCATTAGTAAATATATCATGGTAAATGGTCTTAATACCAGCTACTGTTCTTTCTTCGTTAACAGTTTTTCTTACATCTTTCTTAATATCATCAATACTTAGGAGCGGAATTGTAGCCAGCTCTTCAGGGGTTGAAGGCTCACTTTGATACTCTTTCAGATGAGCTGTTTCATTTATCAGAGCTTTTAACTGATCTTCACTAAGTGACTTTTTATATTCAGCCAGCTTTTCTGCCAGTTTGGCATCCTTTTTATTATTAAAGCCTATTGCAGGAGTGGCTGTTACAAATGCTTTATGATTATTATTCAGAAGGTATTTAAAGATAAGTTCTTCAAAATATCCATGTGATGTATCAGCTGGATTTTCGAGATTCTCATTGATTCCTTTTCTAAGATAGTCAAAAACATCCTGAACTGAGAACTTTGTCTGAGCAAATGAATCTTCATATAACCAGGATTCAAAAGCATCTAATCCAAGAGCAAGTCCTTTAGGATATCTTCCGAAGCTGGCTTCCTTTGCTCTGAATTCAAAGCTATTAAGTGCAGCTTCAAGAGCCTTTTTATCCAGTCCTTCTTCAACATATTTACGAAGCTCGGATTCTATAAGTTCTACAAACTTATCCTGATCCTTCTCTTCTGCTTCTCTTGCAAGAATTGTAAACATTGGCTGGAACATTGAACTGTCATATTGAGACTCAACATCTGAACAGATTCCAGAATCAATTATAGCCTTCTTGAGAGGTGCACCAGGAGAATCAATCAGAATAAACTGAAGAATATTCATTGCATTTGTAAGATATTTATCAGTACTTCTTCCTAATACCACGTTATAACTGAGAAGTGAATTCTTCTCCATTTCATCCTCGTCTGTCACCGAGAAATTGATGACCTTTGAGACAGGTTTATCAAGTGATGGCTGGAGCGGAATCTCTGAAGGAACATAGAGATAGTCATAATTTTTAAGATATTCTCTATCAATATATTCAAGCTGCTCAACTATATCAATATCACCATACAGATAAATATAGCTGTTAGATGGATGATAATAATTCTTATGGTAATCAAGATATTCTTCTCTGGAAAGTGAAGGAATCTCGTCAGGATCTCCACCAGAATCCACGCTATATACAGTATCTGGATATAAAACCTTGTTGATCTCATTTGCGAGAACACTATCAGGCGATGAATAAACACCGCGCATTTCATTATAAACAACACCATTTATAATGATATCGCTGTCCATATCTGAAAGCTCATAATGCCAGCCTTCCTGTTTAAATATCTCTTCTCTTTCATAAATGTTAGGATTGAAGACAGCATCCAGATATACATCTGTCAGATTTCTGAAATCCTTATCATTACAGCTTGCAATTGGATAAACTGTTTTATCACCAAATGTCATAGCATTAAGAAATGTATTCAGACTGCCCTTTGCCAACTCAATAAAAGGATCCTTTGCAGGATATTTTTTTGACCCGCAGAGAACTGTATGTTCTACAATATGTTGAATACCTTTAGAATTGGTAGGTGGTGTTCTGAACCCGATTGCAAAAACCTTGTTTTCTTCGTCATTAAGGACAACAGATATACGGGCTTTTGTTTTCTTATGGCTAAGTACAAAACCAACACCATTTACCTCTGGAAGTTCATTTACCTGCTGCAATTTATAGCTGCCAAGATTATCAAGTCCCTTCTTTATCTGCTCAATATTTCTTTCAAATCTGTCTTTAAAATCTTTCACTTTATTATTCAATCTCCTTGCTTATGTAATATATCCTTTTAAGGATGTTTATGTTAGTAATTGAAACTTTCATACCATGAGAAGTATACATTAAAAATCGAAAGTTACGGGTAATAATTCTGATAATGTAAATATTTTATAGTCTTCTACGGATTTTGCGATGATTACTGTCATATCTCCTGTTTCTGGAATAAACTCTGAGAGGACTTGGCGGCATGCTCCGCATGGATAGGCATATCCAAATTCTTCAACATAGTTTGGAGTATCTGAAATATTCTCATTATCTGGCTGAGCATTTTCTGATACAGCAAGCTCGACATCACGAGGCGCTCCAACTATGGCAATTGCATCTATGTGACGCTGTCCTTCACTTACTGCCTTAAATACAGCAGTTCTTTCGGCACAGTTAGAAAGACCATAGGATGCATTTTCAATATTACAGCCAGTATAGATATTACCTGAAGGTACAATCAGCGCTGCTCCTACGAGATAATTAGAATATGGTGCATAAGCCATATTACGGGCTTTAGCAGCCTCCTTAATTAATAATTTTCTTATTTTATCATCTAATTTATTGGGCGTATCAGACATAGTGTATTCTCCTGATTAATTATAGATATTTCATAAGGGTCAAAAGGTACTTTTGACAGCTACATAATTATATTTAAATAAAATACATATTGCCATTAGATGATTCTAACATATATAAAATATACTTACAAGTTGTTATCAATTATATCTCATAAACCATGAATAGAAACGTTACTATTCACAGTTAACTCAAAAAGCATTCTTAAGTCCACATCGAATATGGCTTATTCTTAAGCAAGCTTAAATAAGCCTAATATTCGATGTTCTATTACCTCCTTCGGAGGCACTGAATCATGCTTTTTGAGTTCCTGCTTCACAGGTATCATGAGATAAGTAAACAAAAAGCGCCTGCAAGCAGTCATTTTTGTTACTTATCTCATGAACTGTGAATAGTAACAAAAATGTTATGAAAATATCTGTACAAATTGAGACTTTATGGTATAATGGGATTGCGAGTTAGAAACATCTAATTATTTTTAATCTTCTATATTCTAGTTTATATAATTATTTAAAATTTTACATTGCGCTGACAGGTAATGAATTTCATTACCCTGTAGTTTAAAATTTTATGAAGGGATAGTGACGGAAATGAATCTGCCTACAATAATAGCACTTCTTATAATAGTAGTTTTACTTATTCTTGCAATTTCATATCTTAAGAAGAATGGTACATGTGGAGGATGTCCGGATGCTCCATCCTGCAATGGTCATTGCCATAGGGACATGCTTGCTGAATTAGAGAAGGATCCAGATTATCAGACAAAGAATAAAAGTATCGACGAGATAATGAAAAAGCACGGTATGAATAGTTAATTAAGGAATAGGACAGCTGCAGATCTATTTAATTGATCTACAGCTGTTTTTGCATATAAAACCGTTTATTTGTAAATCGCCGCGATAGCTTATCTTCTTGAAAAATGATTCGGGATGTGTAACAATAGGTACAATAATGGTACGTTTAAATAAGAAAATGATTGGGGCTGAACGATGTATTATTTGATTAAAGAAAGATTAAAAGAATGCACTTCAGAAGAATTAAAAAAGTTTAATTATCAGTATGTTGCTGTTGTTACTCCTGAGGAGTGGAAGGAGCAGCAGGGACTCTTCGATATGGGAATTGATATGGAGCTTAAGACAGAGGTGAAGGATATTCACAGTACGAAGGCTGAAGTAAACTACGATTCCCTTACTGGTACATTTTCTATCCCCAGCAGACGAAATATAACAGGTGAGGACTACAAATATTCCTTTGCTCTTGATGAGAAGGGAATTGTTTTTATTGACTCAACCGGTGTGGTTGAGAGAATGCTTAAAAGGATAGCTCGGACTAA
>JAILEL010000214.1 GCA_024687845.1 Eubacterium sp. | reverse complement strand
CAGTCCGGTTAAAGTATCATCGAAATCCGATGCGATACTGACAAACCCTTCCTTAAGGGCTCCTATCTGTCTTTTGGGTGACTTTTTTACCCCATTCGATACATAAACTGTATAGGTTCCTTCTACAGGATTATTCTGTTTAAGAAATTTAGCATATTGAAACAGTTGAACTACATTATCTTCTGTAAGACCACATAACTCATTTGCAATACTTACTGCCATTGTCAACACCTCCCTTATATTTCTAACTATCAGCATGTAAGCCTGTTCTTGCTGATAGTATAGCATAGATTGCGTATATTTACTATAAGCTCGGACATATTGTATGTGTAAAGTGAACGTTGGCAAATTTCCTCTTGTTGTTAAAAAATTACTGCAAATGCTGCCATCATCCTGTCTGAAAAGGAAGCCTTGCGTCCGCTTCGCTCCCGCAAGCCCTTGATTCCATTGTGGTTGCTCGCAGCACTCTGATTCTTTATATCGTAATATTCCTGCAATGCCTTCAATGCATCTCCATTATTCATTCCTAACCTCCTCAAAACCCTGATTTAGTGCTGTTTTCTTTGATAAGTTCAGTTTATCTCGCAACGTGTCCAATAAAAATGGCTCATTCATTTTGAGGCAATCGAGCCTGCAAATATTTCATTATTTTGGATCTAAAAAAAGTACTATCTGTATTGCTTAGAAAAGGCATTGGAACGTTTAACTTTAACTACAAAAGAAGATACGGTAGTAGGAAATGATTTTTATGAAATTTTGTTTGCAAGTATGAACCGTAAAATATCTATATGTATGCAGTATAAAGATGAGATGCATATGGTAAATATGGTGTCTCGTGAAGTGTCTGTGGAAATTGCACAGGAGAAAACAGAAATTATCAGAAGATACCTAGCAGGTGTTCAGGCAGAATCGGTACAAACAATAAGAAGAGCAGCTGCTACATTGAATTTTAAAACGGAAGAGAGCAACCAGGTAACTATAGAAGGACTGCATATCTATATCAATGCTGTGTTGAACAAATATTTAGTGCAGTATCAACAGGCTCCGGATGAGTTTTTTGAAAACAGTGAAAAAATCAAAGCGGAATTAAAGGCATATCTGGATGTGATGGGTGGAATTTGTGCTCGCCGCAGTTATGCAAGAAAAGAGGATTACAGATTTCACCAGTGATTATCATGACCGGTGGAGAATATTTATCGGACAGCTTAAGGAATAGGCTTGCCGAAACCTTTCATTGTTATGTGCAGACTTCGTATTCCTGTACAGAGGGTGGAACTGTTGCGTGTGAATGCAGGAAGCAACATTTCCATGTGAATAATGACTGGCTGATTGTGGCGCCAGTAGATGCAAACGGAAATCCTGTGCCGGACGGTGTGCAGTCTGACAAGATTTACCTGACAAATCTTTATAATTATACACAGCCTTATATCCGTTATGAGGTGACTGATAGGGTAATTATGCATCACGAGCCTTGTGGTTGTGGTAATACGGCTCCTTGGCTCGAACTTGAAGGAAGAACGGACGATGTTACAACATTTACTCAGGAAGGAAAAGAGATAAAGATTGCACCATTATGTTGTCAGAGGAAGTGCCAAAGCAGAATCCAAATAGCGATAAGTTTAAGCATATAATAAATGTGCAAAATAATTTTAAGTTGTAGAGGTATAATGGGACTTGAACCCACGACCTCCACACTGCCAGTGTGGCGCGCTCCCAACTGCGCCAATGCCCCTTTTAGGTCATACTGTCTCTTTACAATGATCGAAGACCTGACTTGTATCACGCAGCCTTGTAAATGCACTCATGTTGCGGATATTCTCGCCTATATTTATGTATTCAAACTCATTCTCCCGTCCTTTGGTAAGAATCTATGCGTTCTCTTATTGTCTTTTTCATTTTAATATTTCATCAAGCTTTGCAACTGCATCCTCATATCCCGTAAACACAATTCCCGCAAAGCCAAGTTTTTCAGCACTGATCACATTTTCTTTCGTATCATCTATAAACACGCACTCTTCTGCTTTCAGGTCATATCTTCTTAATAATGTCTTATAAATCTCCGAATCCGGTTTGGCAATCCCTTCTCTGAAAGAAAAAACGCAGCCATCGAATCTTTCTATAAATGATATGCGATCATAGCATTGCTCATATCCGGCAGGCGTAAAATTTGTTATGCAAGAGAGCTTATAACCGAATGCTTTTAATGCATGTATCGAGGTCTCGGTATAATCGTGTCTCCCCATAATACCGGAGCATTCATCATAGGCTTTATGTAATTCTTCACGAATATCGGGATCTACGCTGAGGAAAGCCTCTATGGCTTCCTCATATGTCAGTTTTCCTTTTTCATATTC
>JAILEL010000145.1 GCA_024687845.1 Eubacterium sp. | reverse complement strand
ATATGAATGTGTTCTCTATCATATTATTATTGTATTGGAGATGGGTGTATGTTGAAATATGGGTTATATGAGCAGGTTATCAATAATTTAATGGATAACCTGCTCATATAACCCATATTTCAACATACACCCATCTCCAATACAATAATAATATGATAGAGAACACATTCATATTTTATCATAACGTAGAAACTTTAAGAAGGTTCATTTAAAAAAACCAGACCTACCCTAGTCGTAGATCTGGTTGCATTCCTCCTGTGTTATTTTACATTTTCACCGGCCGTTCAGAAAATGTAATTTTGATTGAAGAAAAACGCATTAATCTCAATTTTTTATCAGGCAAAACAGCCGTAAAACAAAAAATGCAATAATGCGGAAGGCTGGGAGACCGCTTATTTACTAGCTTTTCCCGACTTCTTCTACATTATTACATGCTACCCAGTTGCTGAGACCAGGAGTGCTTTAGTCTCACCACGCTCTATCAGAGCCCTTAAATTATTGATAAAGCCCACCTGCATTGAGTTTGGAGCCAATTTATACTGTTGGCATCTCTGTTCATATGTATTGCCAGTGATGGAATAACCGCCACATCCTTATCTAGATTAACTAGAACTGGGCTGATTCCCTCTTCATCTTTAACTAGGATTCTTCCCGCAATAGAAAGTGGGCGATCAAACCAAGGTGCTAGAAGCATTCCACCATACTTTTCAACATCAAGACGTACATAACCCTCTTTATTATATTCAAAGTCTTCCTTTAGTTTTGGGCATGGAGAATCACTATGGCTTGCAATTATTCTGAATCCTTTATAATCAGACTTTGGAATAGAAAATGCTATTAGAGAAGAATCATTTCTTGAAACATAATAATTCTCACCCGCCTGCAGATTCCAAACTGCCGTTTCCTTTAGACTCTTAAATCCTGCCGCATGAACTCTGCCTTTATCAACTATAATTACGATTCTTCCGTCATTTTGTAAAAAGACTTTTGAAGGACTATATGTATTTATATCATAGATTGGATTCAAATGGTATTCAAAAATGGCTATTTTACTGGGCGCAAAGAATATTTGCGCGCACATTTTGCGGATGCAAAGGCCTATTGCTTGATGAATGAGGTGCCTCTTGCCATGATGGTGACAAGGAGGATTCACGCATGAAAAATATTTTAAAACTTGATCATCTGGAAAAGGAATATGGTCAGAAAGAAAACAAGGTAGTTGCACTTAAAAGTATAAATCTTGAGGTGGATAAGGGAGAGTTTGTAGCAATAGTTGGAACCAGTGGTTCTGGAAAGAGTACTCTTCTTAATCTGATCGGTGGACTTGATACACCTACCAAGGGGCAGATATTTGTAAGGGATGAAGAGATCAGTCTCTTAAGGAATAGGGAACTCACGAAATACAGAAGAGATAGTATTGGCTTTGTATTTCAGAACTATAGTCTTATGCCAGTTCTCAGTGTTTATGATAACGTAGCTCTGCCCCTTAGTCTAAGCGGGAAAAAGGTCGATCATGGATATATAAAGGAACTGCTAACTGAACTGGGGATATGGGATAAAAGAAGGAAGTATCCCAGCGAGCTTTCTGGCGGACAGATGCAGAAGGTAGCTATTGCGAGAGCATTGGTGAATAAGCCTGCTATTCTGCTGGCAGATGAGCCTACTGGGAATCTGGATTCAAATACTACCAGCGAAGTGATGGATATGCTGAGGGAAAGCAACCGTAAGTTTAATCAGACGATCCTGATGGTAACCCATAATGACGCCCTGGCGAAGGTATGTGACAGAGTGATACGTATCGAGGATGGACAGGTTCAGACGGAGGTCAGAGTATGTTAAAGCTAGTTTTTCAATATATCAGATATTATAAGAAACAGACCTTTGCTATCCTCTCAAGTGTGTTCCTCACATCAGTGCTAATCACTGGAATCGGTTCGCTAATGTTCAGTAATGAGATGAATGATCTGGAGAATAAGAGAACCATGTATGGGGATATAATAAGTCGAAAACAGAAGGTAAGTTTGCTGAAGGACTTTCTAAGTATTCCCACGAGACAGTTGATACTGGTACTGCGAATTTATATAAGATTCCATATGATGAAAGTACTTATTTCACACTGCCTGATCAGTCCATGCCTTCTTATCTTGAATTTTCAACAGACTTCCGCGTTAAGGATATCGATTGCTATATTGAATCAGATGAGGAGCTGCTGATCTTTTGCTGGGCAGCATATGATGGAACTATTGATAGTATCCAGGTTAATGCTTCAAAGATCACAGATGAACAAAAGAATAAGTATGCAGATGAACTTGAATATGGCTGTAAAATATACAAAGAAGTATATCGCTAGGATATACTTCTTTGTTTTTTACTCTTTGAAATCCAACTCTTTCTTTCTGAAGAGAACTATTGAACCAACTATTGCTGCCGCTACATAGACTGCAAGGATCAGGAACAATTTAAGGAGTCCAGCTCCAACCTGTCCCATCATAAAGTCGCTCACCATTGAGGATGCTGCTCCATCAACATAGAATCTATCCAGATGGAACTTAGCAACCGTAGGATCTATTTTAATGAATTCAATTGCTACTGGAATTATCATATTCACACCCAAAAATGCGAGGATACCAAGTGCGTTATCTATAAAAGAGGCCGCCTTCTGTTCTCCCATATCATTTCTTCCTATAAGCCGTCAAGTTTTTTATTTCGCATTTTTAATATTATTGTATTATTGCGAATCGTTAAGCCATCTTGCTATATCCATTATTCTTATCCCTTCATATTGTGTTTCTTCATGTTTTGTTCGTGCAATAAGAA
>JAILEL010000137.1 GCA_024687845.1 Eubacterium sp. | reverse complement strand
AAAAGATTGGATCTTGTTGCAATATACCCGAGGGGATCCTTCTTCTTTTGATCATCCGATCTAAATGGCTCATTCAATCTGTTCTTAAAGGCATTATAATACTGCCTAAAGAAACGTTCTTGAACAGCGTAATCATCAGTAAGATAATCAAGAAGCTCTTGCCATCTATCAAAACATTCATCGCATGATAGTCCAGCCTTTTCAGCTCTAGCCAATATCAGATTTTTCATGAGATCTATTGCTGTAAGCGGGGTTCCTCTGTTATTTAAAGATTCAAATAGTGTATAAGCCTCCGCATGACTTGCAACCTCAATCTTTACCAAGATAGCCTTTGACACTTTTCTCTTTATCTCAAGCAGTGTCGTTACAGCATCTCCGGATTCTGCAATATCGGTATCAAGTCTCTGCAAAAAGTACTTATAGCACTTAGCAATCTTTCGATTGCCCCAGTTCTTTTCCTTTTTAGCATTCTTTACGAGATTGTTCTCATACATCACGTATAGGAAATCCTTCAGGTTGTTATTCTGAATCTGTGGACAAAGAATTATCGAATTAGGCGCTTCCTTACAAACTATGGACTTACGAATCGACGGAAGTTCATCCTCATTATCTTCATCCAGCTCATCTTTATGCTCTTTTAAACGATTGTAAATGGCAGTAAGAAGCAGGCACAGCGTGGTCAATCTCTGCTGTCCATCAACTACTTCGAGCTGTTTAAGCTGAAATGCATCAGAGGAATTGTCTATGCAAATGATGGATCCAATAAAATATCCATAATCGTTCTCATTGATATCATCATATAGATCTTTCCATTGGTACTGATTCCAAGTATATTCACGCTGATATTTCGGGATAACATAGCAAAACCCAGCATCCTTTTTAAACACGTCGTCAATCTGATAATCATGAACCGATTTAATCATGCTCGTACCTTCTTCCTGTTAATTATTATTCAAGATATCTTACTTCTTTTCCATGCGAAATAGCGTATTCAATTTCCGACCTTGTACTTTCACCGATATATCCACCGACATTAATTACAAAGATTGAATCCGCCATGTCGATCTTACGTTTATGCATATCGTCAAGCATTGCTTTTGTCTTCGATAGCGTACCTTCGTCCATTCCGTCCCATACTTCTTGATCTCCGGAATGTCCAAACAAACCCACGGAAATAACGATGTTACCTTCAAGCGTTAATTTCTTTTGAACGTCATAAAATTCGTTTTTGAACCTTGTGCTCCCGCAAAGCGTTATAATCGGATACTGCCCTATCATACCTTCTCCTCAGCTCGTGAATCTTTTAATTCAATTATCTGTTTCTTTGAATTGTCTCCGTTAACGCTAATTCCCCATGTATACTGCCCATTTTGATAATGATAAACGATTATTTGTGGATCAATTTGCGCACTACAGTTTCTGCCAATGTAAAAAGCAAAACATACAGATGATGCAATTAGAAGATGTATTATCCTTATATCGTATTCTTTAGAATACTTCCTGATGCAGTCCCACGCTTCCCTAGCAGCTCTTTCAACAGATTCATATTTATCAAGCTGATCATATCCGGGATTATTTAGGCTTAACGATACAATGTGCTTATCTTTACCAAATGATCTTTTTATCTCATCTTCAGTAATTTTAATTGATGTAGAAATAGCAACTATAAGCTCGTTCGATTTTTTTGTTTTCTGTTTTTCGTCTTCATCAAATCGTAGATCATAATTAGCTCCATCCGATAATTCCTCAAACATTTCGCTATTGTGCCTTTTTCGATGAAATACATGTATCTTGGATTGATCTCCCAAATCATATCCAGCCAAAAAGGCAAACGGAATATGTGTTACTCCGTAATAACCCATTTTTCTTCCGCGAGCTTCATGCTGCAAACACCTTATTTTCTCATCGATTTCAGATATAATACGTTTTTCCGGAACACCATCGACAAAACAAGAAGATTGGTTAAGAGTAACTGTTTTTATCCAATACTTTTTCTTTGTTTCCTTTCCTAACCCACAGCCCGCTTCTTCAAAGGAAAAGTGCGCCATCACATAAAGACGTTCCCTATAAAAAAGTTTCAAAAAAAATGCTGTCAAAACTATTATTGTTGCCAGTATAAAAATGGCAATATATTGCTCTGAGATACTTTTTAATGATGGCCAAAAAGCAATCAAAGTATCATACGCCTCTGATACTTGAGCGAATTTGATCTTTTTTATAAATTCCTCATCCCCAAGACCTAATGCATCTACAATCAGCAGTAGAATTAATATGAACACATAAATGCAATTAGGAATTTTCTTTAGCATTTTCATTACAATAAACCTCACCTACGTGAATAATCCTATTTCCTGCACCAAGCCAAACTGACAGGTTTATCCGCCCTAAAATAACAAATACTAGAGCCTCAGAGTTATGAGAGCGAGATAATATCCGTTTCCAGTTATTGTAATCAGCAGGAGATGGAATGATTCTATGTTGATCATGTGTATGCCATTCGCCTAAGTAAGTAAGAGTCTCGCCTGAATTTGACCATATTGCATCCATGTACTCCTGATGGCCTTTTGAGGCTCTTTTAAAGGTGTACCTACTCCTCTTGTCTTCTTCATAAGGTTCTGTCATATCTATAATTGTTATTTTCTTATTCTCGGTTTTTCCTACAAGAATACCCCCGGCTTCAATCTGATATTGATATTCTCGTTTATATCTTTCAAAGACCTCTATAACTTTTGGTGAAAATACAATTTCAAAATTGCTGTCATCAATTGTCATGCTCTATCCTTCTTTGCACACTTTGCAGTATGGATTTCTTTTTATTCCGCATTGCATTTTTACCCGATCTTTATTGTTTTTGTAAAAATCGGAAGTAGTAAATCCCTGCGAAAGGATTTGT
>JAILEL010000135.1 GCA_024687845.1 Eubacterium sp. | reverse complement strand
ATGTCTTATCCAAAATGTCATAACCAGGCGACATTACTTTATACATACATTTACTTGCTATCCTACTTGCCATTTCAATCTCCTTTTATAACTCTTTTTTCTTGCATATATGAACATCTGTTCATATATTAAATCAATGATAGTTAATTGTCAAGAAAAAAAAATAAGATCTACCATAGGGACAAGCCCTATGATAAATCTATCTGTCTCAAAAGATCCTTTTTCCTAAGTCCGTTATTTTTTCCGGAACGTGGCCAGCCTGAATTAGCGGCTAACATATACAAAAATCTTGGGAACATAGCAGCATTTGCATATATATCAGTTATTCTTGATGACGAGCTCACTGCTTCTCCTAGTTTATTTAGAGCAAGAGCCGCATTTCTCGCAGGGCTTTTCTCGGCAGATGGAGTGTTCACCATCATTCCAACCATTTCTCCTGCTCCTACTGCTACAGCGCCTCCATATTTATAACCACATTTAATACACCATCTTTTGATCATAGCCACAAGATGCTTCTGTTGATTGCTCTCATAGAATCCCATGTTGGTTACAGCATAGATTATCTTATTCGCAGAACCAGGATTCTGTTCCATAAGTGTCATGATACGAAGAAGAGCTGAAGGAATACCATCTACATAGAGTGGGGTCCCAATAACTATCTTTTCTGCAGCTTTAAGCTTGGACACTAACGCAACTGGATTATTAATGAATGAACTCAAATTAACCGATTCAGTATTTCCTGATATTTTTGTTGAAAGCGCATCCAATAGCTTTTTTGAATTCGAAGCATCTGCTCTAAGGCTGCAATTTAGAAGTATCGTTCCCTGAGTTTTATCTTCTGCAACATTATCTATACTTTTCTTCTGCTCCATTTCATCTGTTAATGAGCAGTCATATTCTTCAAACTTAATATCCTTTATTTTTCCATGAAGATTTGTGCATACAGCCTTCACATAACTTCTGGCAAGTTTTTTATCTTTGTCAGAAAGCTCACTTCCTGTGAAAATAAATGTGATGGGTTTCTGTTCTGGATACCTACTTTTATGGTGCATCTCACCATTAATGATTTCAAAAAACGGAAGAACAAAGCTAATACTTCTGTCGAATACATTTTTTACAAATGGAGAAAAACCTCCATACGTAAACTCACTAATAACAACAATCTCATCTGCTTTATGAATCAACGCTCCCATTCGCTCATATCCATCGCGTATCACACATTCTCCTGGGTTTTTGGTCCAGCATCCGAAGCATCCAACACACGGTTTAATCTTTCCGTCATCAGATATGACTTCCCAGCCTTGATAATTTAGGGCAACTTTTTCCCACTGTGATTCATTAAGATCATGTATTAACAATTTCATAGTGTATAACCTCCTCAAATCTGAAGTCATTATACCCTAAGATATACAATTCGTTGTAGTGTAAAAAGTAACTATTTCCATATGACATTTGTCATTCTGCACATAGCCATATCTTCCGACTTTATTAACTGAATCAGAACGTTTATTCGAAACATTATATCGTTCAGTAATTTTGTCAAAATATATTAATCAGGGGCTGTCTCCTGGTATATTAAATTAATCAAAAAAACACCAGAGGAAATCAATCCCCTGGTATCCCATTACTTCTTTATTATTGTTTTCTAATCACCGTATTCACCCTGTCATTAGTGAATCCAACACCAAGTGCTGTATATTTTGAACACTCATTTGATATAGCATGTGCCCATACAGGCTTCTTCCCCTGAGATAATATCTCCCTGCACATTCTGTCAGCAACTACTTTTGCAAGTCCCTGGTGGCGGTAGTTTTCATCCGTCTCAACACCTATATCAACCTCATCTGAGCTAACTGCAGCTGAAAATGCAACTGCGATAACTCTGTCTCCATCAAGTGCGACAAATCCGAATCCATTTTTGAGGAACTGTTCTTTACTCGACCAGGAAAATGTAGGAACAATATTTCCATGAATCCTGTCGTAATTTGATTCCGATATTGGCTCTACTTTGTATTTACATTCCGGAGCACTCTGCAGCAGATTTCCAAAGCGATACTCCACTCTTTTGTCGGTCACAATATCATCTTTATAGGAGAAGAATTCTATCACCTTCGAATTATCTGTTATGAGGACAAATCTTCTATCTATATTTTTTACAAAATAATCCTGATATATCTTCTCAAGAAATGAATCATCTATGCTACCTGATAAATACGCAAAGCCACAGTAATGCCAGAACAAAGCGGCCTTGGAGTCATCAGAAAAGAATACATTTCCTTCCTGAAAGCCTTCTGTTATTGAAAGAGGATAGACGACATTGCTAGTGCAATTTCTTGCAAATTCAGTTGGATTAAAAGCTATCATTTTTCAGTCTCCAAAATAATTTCTTCTTTATATTTCTTAAACAATTCATGCGAATACTCTTTGGGCTTATCAGACTCTCTCACTATTTTCCATAGAACCGCCGCTGCTTTAAGTCGTTCGTCAAAAACCAAAGTTGCTTCATCTGCACAGAAATCATGTACAAACTTATTCCACTGAAGCATCGACTTATCATACTTTGCATAAGTCTTCTTTCCGTAGTAAATATCCAGCAGATCACCTAATGTAAATGACTCATCACTCGTTTCTTTAACTGCCTTTGCAGTTGCAACCATATCCACATTGAACTTGAATCTTTCTTCTCCTGTCTGCTTAGAGAAGAAATCCCTGAATCTCGGGCCAAATGTAAATCCACATTCTACAAGT
>JAILEL010000124.1 GCA_024687845.1 Eubacterium sp. | reverse complement strand
CACAGATGCCATAAAGCAGATTAAGATATATCCACCGTGAGGTAACAAATGCGATATCATAGTAGTTTATGAAGTGGAGGATATAATGCCTCTTCCGGATAATGGCAGATATCTGTCTATTGATCTGGGACTTCACAAACTTATGACCTGTTATGATTCAACAAATGGAGATACATTTATTGTGGGAAGAAAATATCTTTCTATATGCAACTATTTTAATAAGGAGATTGCGCGCGTGCAGTCTCAGTGGTCTTCTTTGCAGAATGGAAAAGGTATAAAATATCCAAAATCATCAAAGCATATCCAAATAATTCATAAAAAGAAAAATAATACTATAAATGATTATCTGCACAAAGTTACCAGATATATAGTTTCATACTGTGTTAAAAATCAGATAAATACGGTAGTTATTGGTGATATCACAAACATACGTAAAGACAATGATTTGGGAAATGTAACAAATCAAAAATTGCATTCACTTCCATATGCAAAGATGTATATGATGTTGCAGTATAAGCTGGAAATGAACGGGATAACGCTGATCAAACAAAATGAAGCATATACAAGTCAGACCAGTCCACTATGTGAAAGCGTAACAAAAGAATCGGCAAAGAAGAATAATCGAATAAAAAGAGGTCTATATAAAGATGGAGACAAGGTCTGGAACGCAGACTGCGTCGGAGCATACAACATACTAAGAGTATATTTGTCAAAAAAAAGAAAAACAATAAATCTTAACCCAAATGAGATTAACAATCCATATGTGGTAAAAGTAGCTGTGTAAATAGCAGTATTGGTGTCATGGACGCACCCTGAATCTACGGAGCGAAAGCTCCGCACATCAGATGCTCTGGCAATTCAATTGCCGAGTAGTTCACCACCACAAGATCTTTCTTTTTTTCAGGACTGTATTTTTCAATCTGTCTGATATATTCAGTAAAGAAATCCTTTGTATAAAGACCGGTAAGATGATCCTTTTCAGATGTCATGACAATAACAGGAATGGTACGCAGAGCATCATTATTTTTCAGAAGATCGATCAGTTCGAAACCATCCATGACAGGCATGAGAAGGTCAAGGAGAATAAGAGAATATATGTGCTCTCTTTAAAAGAATGTCCAGCGCTTCTTTGCCATTAGCAGCAAAATGAACCTCGTAATCAACGCTTAGAAGATTTCCGAGAATTTCGCGATTGATTATTTCGTCATCAACTATAAGAATATGTCTTCTGAGACCAGTGTTTTCTCTGTAACTATGCATAATAACCAGACTCCTCCTCCTATTTTTTTTAACAATCCCTGTCATTCATAGTATCATAAGATTGAAAAGGTGACAACTTAAGAGTATTATTAAATATATGGCAGAGGTGTTACTATTCATGGCTTATTGCCTCTGTAGGAAAGGATATGTCACATGGCTTTTATTTCAATGGTTTTTGCCGGAGCAGTTCTGGTAGTGATAGCTATAGGCTTTGGATTATTGTTTATAGGGATCATTCTTGATATTATTTGTGCTGTAAGAAAACATAAGCAGAAAAAGAATCCTGTTATATTAAAAGTATTTGCCATACTTCTTACTATTTTGGGAATTGTTCAGGGAATTGGACCGATTGTGGCTATGTGGGTTATGTTCATTATTTCTCAGAATAAATATCGTAATGAAATTGCAGATATTCCTGAAGAAAATCTTATACATATTGATAGTATTGATGAGTGTATCGATAGTTTTGATTTTGAAGGAGTGCATTATGTGAGTAATGATGACTTACATCCGCAGATTTCTGAGGAGAACTTTAAGACTGAGAAGGCAGGAGCATTTATAGCTGATAACGAGTCACATTATATAATAGAAAAAATAGTAAATGACCAGAACTTCAATATAGTTCAGGTCGAAAGATTCAGTCATGTGTATGTAGAGGAGTCTAAAGTACAGAATGTACTTGACTATTATGAGAATGAATCACCGCTGTATTGCGATATCAATGAGTATGATACTGATAAAATTAAGACAGTAGAAAAAATCGATTCAGACAGGATTAGAAAAATACGAGATTACATATCTGAGAACAGAATAAGTAAATTCAATACGTCGGATGAAGAAAATGATGGCTATATGATTTTCTATTCCTTTGATGATGTATATTTCATCGACTTCGATTTTAAAGAGACGAAGGAAGGTCTCGTATTACGGTATAAGGGTGATTCGGCCCTAATAACTGGGGAAGACGCAGAATATATTAAAGGATTGATAGAATAAATTAAGAAAATGGAGTAACTAGAAATGGAACTAATGAATGGAAGACCAGATAGTGTGGAGGGAAGACTTCAGAGAGAGATAAGAACTTATGATTTTCTTGATGAACTGGGGATTTTGTATCAAAGAACTGATCATGAACGTGCTGATAATATGGAGGCGTGTAATGAGATTGATGCGATTCTTGGTGTGGTTATCTGTAAGAATCTTTTTCTCTGCAACAGACAGAAGACTAATTTTTACCTTCTTATGATGCCTGGTGATAAGAAGTTTAAAACTAAAGAATTATCAAGCCAGATTAATTCAGCCAGACTTTCTTTTGCTTCACCGGAGGATATGCTGAAATATCTGGATATAGAACCGGGTGCTGTGAGCATAATGGGACTTATTAATGACAAGAATCATGAGGTTAAACTTCTAGTGGATGAGGATGTAATAAAAGAGGAATATATAGGCTGCCATCCTTGTGTCTCAACATCAAGTCTTAAGATTAAGACAAGTGATATAGTTGATAAGTTTCTTCCTGCAGTTGGGCACGAACCTCAGATGGTTCATCTTGTAGGTGAAGATTAAGAAACAAATTGGTTGACAATACAGCTTCATTATGAAAAAATGTCGTTGAAGTATTTATTGGTTATTTTATTATTCTGATTATTTAAGCAGTAATTATCAAAAATGGGGGCATATGAATGAACGCTTTGGAATGGTTGAAACATGAGTGGAGAAAAATAAAGGTAAGAGATGCACTTTATTTCAGGTTTATCTGGATAGTCGCAATATCAGTTACCTTGATCACGGTGCTTATAAGTGCAGGAGTTACTGCCAAATCCGGAAAAGCAAAGGCTAAGGAAGAGGAAGAGGCGACTACTGAAGAACCGACCACAGTACAGGAAATAACAACAGAGGCGTCTAAGCCGGTTACACCACCACCTAATGCAAGTGTAACAGATGCGGATGCCTGGTATCTGATTCTTGTAAATGATAAACATCCACTTCCAGAGAATTATTCTGTAACCAATCTGACGGAGCTTGCATCTGGATCGACAGTAGATTCCAGAATAGTAAGTGATCTGGACTCAATGTTTGCAGATGCTGAATTAGAAGGCTATTATCCTCATATAACTAAAGGTTTTGTTGATGGAACAGCTCCAGCATTTGAGAGGGAACAACTGATAAATGAGCTTCTGGATTCAGGAAAGACTAAAGAGCAGGCGGAAGCAGAAGCTGATAAACAGATGAACTCTGTTGGAAAAAATGAGCATGAAACTGGTCTCGCAATAGATATTGGCAATGATGAAGGCGGAGATCCTGATTCAGATACCTGGAAATGGATTAAAGAAAACAGCTACAAATATGGATTCATAGTAAGATATCCAGAAGACAAGTCTTCAGTAACCGGAGTATCTGATGATAAATTTCATCTAAGATATGTCGGAATCGAAGATGCAAAAGCAATTAAGAAATCAGGACAGTGCCTGGAAGAGTATCTTGGTCAATACTAAAAGTATGTATCAGATGATGTAACAAATAAATAATGGTAAAAAAATCCCACCGATTGTTTCGGTGGGATTTTTAATGGATTATTATATTTTTTTAGTATATCGGAATAGTTATGAAAGAGATGGTCTGTCGTAATTATCTGATATTGTATGCTTTTCTTTGTATTCATTAATTCTGGACTGAATTCTTTCAGTAGGATTAAGAAGCTCGCTGATTGATGAATCATGATTCAAATGATCGATTACAATTGCGAGATATTTGCTCATATCAGCTGAGCTGTACCAAGGCTTGGTCATAAGCTCAGGCTTCTGATAGCATACATTTGTTGATATTACTTTATCAATAATGCCTTCCTCGTAAGCTTTGTCGAAAACATCAAGACCAGATGTGAAAAGTCCGAAGGTAGCAAGGCAGTAAACACGTCTTGCGTGACGGGATTTGAGCTGTCTGCATACATCCAGCATGCTCTCTCCAGAAGCTATCATATCATCGATAATAATAACATCCTTTCCTTCAACGGAGTCACCTAAGAATTCGTGAGCCACGATAGGATTCTTGCCATTTACAACCTTTGAATAATCTCTTCTCTTATAGAACATTCCTACATCAACACCGAAGTGGTTTGCAAAATAGATTGCTCTATGCATAGCACCTTCATCCGGACTGATTACCATCATATGCTCATTGTCAAGCTCCAAATCTGGAGTGGATTTTAAGAGGCATTTGATAAACTGATATGTAGGCATCAGGTTTTCAAAACCGGCTGTTGGTATAGCGTTCTGAACTCTTGGGTCATGAGCGTCAAATGTAATTATATTTGAAACTCCCATGGAGACCAGTTCCTGAAGTGCGAGAGCACAGTCCAGGGATTCGCGGCTTGTACGCTTATGCTGTCTGGATTCATACAGAAATGGCATGATTACAGTTATTCTGTGTGATTTGCCAGCACTTGCAGCAATTATACGTTTAATATCTGCATAATGCTCATCTGGTGTCATTGGTACATTTCTTCCGCCAAGATTATATTCCACACCTGTATTTGTTACATCGGCAAGAATATAAAGATCAGTTCCTCTTACTGAATCCTTAAGAGTTCCTTTTGCCTCACCTGAAGCAAATCTTGGACAATTAGATTCGAGAAGATACGTATCTCTGGTATAGCCTGTAAATGAGAAATCTTTGGTGTTCAGATGATCACGTTCTTTTCTCCATTTTACAAGATACTCATCAACTTTTTTTCCCAGCATTTCGCTGCTCTTAAGTGCAACGATTCCGAGTTTTCCATCAGGTATTGTAATGAGTTTACTTTGATCAGGCATGATTTTTCCTCCGTGAATACTTGTTATTCATGTTTAGTTTTTCGGTTTCTTATGTTTAAGGTATCTTATATCGTCTCCGTAGAGAGGATATAATACATATCCATCTGCAATTCTGGACATTACACGTTCAGTATACTTATCCTCAAGGGTTTCAAGATCCAGATTAGTAGTGATAATAGTAGAATGTTTACTCAGCATACGTTTATTGATTATCTCAAAAAGCTGGGATCTTGTGAAGTTGGTCATGAGTTCGGTTCCCAGGTCGTCTATGATCAGAAGATCGCTGGAATACACATATTCATAAACTGCTTCTAAAGCACTGGAACGGTTATGAGTCATTATATAGCTTCCTAAAATGTCCTCAAAAAGTTCGTTTGCAGAAAGGTACAGAACTGAGTGACCTGAGTCGAGCAGCTCTTTGGCAATACAATTGCTGAGAAATGTTTTCCCAAGTCCCGTATTTCCGTACAATAGTATGTTACCATGGTCTGAATCAAAATTTTCTACAAAATTTTTCGCTTTCGTAAGTAAATGTGATGCATTTTCATGGGGGGATTTGGGTCTTGTCCCTTTCTCGCGACTATAATAGTCCAGTGAGAAGGTTGAGAAGTTCTCCCTTTCGAAAATATCCTGGAGATTCGAACGTTTATATAGCTCCTTAATTCTTATGAGTTTGACGCAGGAACACACCTGACCGTTCAGTTCACCCCAGTCTTTACATTTATCACAATTAAATATTGGTTCCAGATAATCAGAACTGTAACCATTTTCAATAAGTAGCTGAGTTTTTCTATCGGCAAGCTCCTTTAGACGAGTGTTGATATCAGAACTACTGTCATCTGAATCAGAAGAACTTCCCATAATTCTTTTTTTGGTTTCAGCTACAGCTAGTGCAGTAATATTTTCATCAATGTCCCGGATTTCAGGTATCTTATTATATATCTCATCATAACGAGCATTACGGATTTTTTCATTATCAGTTCTGATTCGGCTGAGATGTGATGAAATATCTATTTTTTCAATGTCTTTTATAATCATTTCAGCCCTCATTCAGGTACAGCTCTTCAAGCTCACGAAGCTTGTTATTTGTAGCCTTTTCTTTTTTAGGTTTATCTTTATTTACTATTCGTTTATTATCCATTTCTGAAATGTCAGAAAAGCTTTTAACATTATTCTTATACCAGTTTTCAAGGATTCCATTTACATAAGGAAAATTAGCATCATGAGGCTTGGAAGTGATAGCACGGTTGCAGGCCTCTATTATAATAGTTTCTGAGAATCCGTAATCTCTGGTCCAGGTATCAATAAATCTCTTCTCTATAGGAGCAGGAGAGAAGCGGCTTGTAATTCCAAGTGTTCTGAGAATTTTGCTGTAAAGCGTCAGATATTTTAGAGAGTACTGCTGAGCTTCTTCTCTTGTAGTGATACCTTCCTCGTACCAGTTTTTGGCAACCTTTTCAATATAACTGAAGCTTGTCTTCTTAATCTCTGCACAGTATTCAAGCAGGTACTCACAGAGATCAAATGAAAAACCAAGCTGATCTTTTATATAGATAAGTGAATTAAGCTCCTTCTGGGCCAGATCTCTGTTACAATAAGCAGTAGCTTCTTTGATAAGGTCGTGAATCTCGTTGTCATGAAGCATATTGCTCAGTACATCAGGAGTAGGCTGCTTCTTTCTTGGAGCTTTAAGAATATTTCCTTCATATTCATCATGACCATCTAATTCCGTTGTTTCTTCTTCAGGATTTGACATTGCAAATGTAAAATCAACTACTTTAAGCTCTGAAGCAAGATCAAGGTCTGGACGTTTTATATTCTTAAGTACAATACCTGTTACTTCTTTCTTTTCATTATAAAGGAGTTTAAGTACATCTTCCTTGATCCAGTATTTAATTCCACGGCATACATCCTTCTCGGTACAATTAAGATGATCAGCTATACTGTTAATGGAAATAGGCTGGTGAGTTGATGACAGCATTGCAAGATAGATATAAAGCTTTACAAAATCGCCATTCGCATCTGTCATATAATATTCGATAAAATTGTTGGAAATGCTTGTATAATTATCCTCTTCAGAGGTGACATTTATTGATTTCATTGTATAAGAACCTTCTCCATAATTGATAGATTATTATGCAATTTTTAAAGACATTTTCTTATGCTTTTTTTGATTGCTAATGCATTGTATCAGAACATACTTTTAATTGCAAATGCCGTGTTGATGACATTTGTAAAAAAGTGTATATGTTTATTTTGTTGATAATGTTGATAGAATATTTTGTCAGGCAGATAAGACAATAAAAAAGGACTTTATCATGATAAAAAGTCCTTTTTTAAAATGTTGATAATACTTCATTTTGGTTTACATAATCATAAAGAAAAATTTGTGGATTGTGTTGATAACTATTTTGAAAGGAGTTCCAGCCCCACGCTGTCTATATTTCCGGCTCCCATAGTTATTAACAAATCATTGTTTTTTGAATTTTTTTCAAAATAATTTTTAATGCTTCCAAAATCACCCAGATAAATGGCATCACATCCAAGCTTTTTAAGCTCTGTTTCGAGATCCTTTGATGAAACAGTTCCATCATCCAATTCGCGGGCAGCATATATGTCTGCAAGAAGAACATGATCGCAGACAGAAAGAGCCTTTGCAAAATCCTGAAGATGAGCCTTGGTTCTTGAATAAGTATGTGGTTGAAATGCAACCCATAATTCATTTTTTACTATAGATTTAGCAACTGCGAGAGAAGCTGAAATCTCGGTAGGGTGATGAGCATAGTCATCAACTATAACAGCTCCATTTTCCATGGTGCCCTTATACTGGAAACGCCTGTCGGCGCTGTGACAAAGTCTGAGACCTTCCTTTATATTATCCAGATCTATTCCTATATAAAGAGAAGCAGCGATAGCAGCTAAAGAATTGACTGCGTTATGTTCTCCGGTAACAGACAGTGTTACCTCACCTTTATCTTCACCGTCAATGATAAGCTTGTAGATAGGCTGTCCCAGCTCATTTAATCTGATGTCTGAAGCAACAAAGTTATTGCCGGCATTCTTTCCAAAGGTTACAGTTTTAATGTTTCTATCCTTTACAGCATCCAGAATCTGATCTGTGTATTTCATATCTCCATTTACAATAAGTATGCCGCCATCAACAGTTTTGGTAGCAAATGTAGCAAAGGACGCTGCTATATTTTCTATATTTCCAAAGAAATCAAGATGATCGTTATCTACATTGAGAATGATGCTTGCATAAGCTCTGAATTCATGATAGCTGTTTGTATATTCACAAGCCTCAGTAACGAAATAATCTGAATTTCCAACCCTGATATTTCCGTTTATAAGGTTCAGATGACCGCCTATTGAAATAGTAGGATCGGTATTCGCCTGCATCATGATATGAGCCATCATTGAGGTGGTGGTAGTTTTACCATGAGTTCCTGCCACTGCAACGCTGTATTTGTAATTGTCCATGAGCTGTCCAAGGAATTCAGCACGGGAGAGAATCGGAATATTACGTTTCTTTACCTCCTGGAATTCTTCATTATCCTCATGGATAGCAGCAGTATAAACAACAAAACCGATATCATCAGAAATGTTATCAGCAACCTGACCTATATAAATCTTTACACCCTTTTTCTCGAGATTATTTGTTGTATCAGAGGTTTTCATGTCAGAACCGGATACTGTAAAACCAGCATTTACAAGTATTTCAGCAAGACCGCTCATACTGACGCCACCGATTCCGATGAAATGCGCATGAACCTTTTTATTAAAATCAACTTTATACATATGTAGAATAAACTCCTTTATTAATGAATTTAGCTCGGAGCAACGATTTAGCTCCGCAAAATCGTTACCTATTGTACCATCTCTGCTCCGCAAAATCGTTACCTATTGTACCACATCTATTGAGAAATAAAAGGGAAAATTTTTGTATTCCAATAACCATATCATGTGATAATAAAATATATTGCAGGCGATCAGTATGTCTTTTGGTATCAAAATGTATTTTTGACAACTGTATCAGCTAAATTAATCTTAGCTTGTATTGCGCTTGTTTCATGGTAAATGGCAAATGATTCTTAATTTTTCAAGGAAAAATGAAAAATTACTTAAAAATCTTCTGTTTTTCCTTGACATTCTAAAGGATGAGCGTACAATTAGAGAATATCAGTCATGTGACAGACTTATTAGTTATCGGATTGTAGAGATTGCTCGCGTACTGATTTGTGAAAATATTATTTCATATTTCAAAAGGAGACTTAATTATGGCAAAGAAAGATATTGATTGGGGTTCACTTGGATTTGGATACGTTCAGACAGATGCAAGTTATGTATCTAATTTTAAAGATGGAAAGTGGGATGATGGCGCTATTACAACAGATCACACTATTAATATGAGTGAGTGTGCCTGCGTACTTCATTATTCACAGTCCTGTTTCGAAGGACTTAAGGCATATACTACCGAGGATGGTCGTGTTGTTACATTCCGTCCCGATATGAATGCTAAAAGAATGGTAGATACAGCTGAAAGACTTGAGATGCCACCTTTCCCTGAAGATAGATTTATTGATGCTGTTGAGAAGGTAGTTAAGGCAAATATTGACTGGGTACCTCCATATGGTTCAGGTGCAACTCTTTATATCAGACCATTCATGTTTGGTATAAATGAAGTTATTGGAGTTAAGCCTGCAGATGAATATCATTTTAGAATTCTGACAACACCAGTTGGACCATATTTCAAGGGCGGCGCTAAGCCAATAACTATCAGAGTAAGTGATTTTGATAGAGCAGCACCTCACGGAACAGGTCATATCAAGGCTGGTCTTAACTATGCTATGTCACTTCATGCAATCGTAGATGCTCATAAGAAGGGCTTCGACGAGAATATGTATCTTGACCCTGCTACCAGAACAAAGGTTGAAGAGACAGGTGGAGCAAACTTTATTTTCATAAAAGGAAATAAGTTCATTACACCTAAATCATCAAGTATCCTTCCTTCAGTAACACGTCGTTCACTCGAGGTTGTTGCAGAGAAATACCTTGGTATGGAAGTTGAAGAGAGAGAAGTATTCCTTGATGAAGTACCAACCTTCGAAGAGTGCGGACTTTGCGGAACTGCTGCTGTTATTTCACCAGTAGGTAAGGTTGTAGACCATGGTAAAGAAATTGCATTCCCAAGTGGAATGGAAGATATGGGGCCTGTAACTAAGAAACTTTATGATACACTTACAGGAATCCAGATGGGCAGAATCGAAGGTCCAGAAGGCTGGGTACACGAAATTGCCTAAATTTATATTTAACATAAGATTTATCGCCCACCTTAACCGGTGGGCTTTTTCTTGACAAACATGGTTTATGAATATATAAATATGTAGTGAGTCGCAGAAAGTAGAGTGCCGTAAGCTGTTTTAATAAGCTTGCTTAATAAAAACTGTATTACGTGCACGGATGTCCCAAATATTTTTTGAATCACCTACTGAACAGTTAAAATATTATAAAAATTTGGATAATGGAAAAATGCATCATAAATATAAAAAAACATTATTAATCATTATGATCCTCGCAATTACCATGTCTCTTACCGCGTGTGGTTCGGCTGTGCAGACTGTAAAGTCCGGAGAGATGGAAATCAAGATCAGCAAAGAATATAAGGCTTCATCGCTTGCAAATGCAACCTGGTATTATACCAGTCCTGACAGTATTGCTATGGGAATCAGATCCTCGAAGGAGGATATAGAGAAAAGCGGTCTTGAAGTTAATTCTCTTCAGGATTATGTCGAGGCTTATATCAAAGCAAATGATATCCCTAAAGATACAGAGGTTGTTAGTACTGAATCATATGAATATTTTGAATATAAGAGGAAGGTTTCCGGAATCATGTATTCTTATATCACATGTGCATATGACAGCTCCGACGCATATTGGCTGGTCAGCTTTGCGTGCTACAAGGAAATGTATAATGACTACAGAACTGATTTTCTAGAAGCTGCTGATTCGGTAAAATTTACAAACCGTGAATAGTAATGCGTCATTAAAATATTAATATATGGAGAATACGAATCTCATCATGAATAAGGAAAGCTTCCTGCAGAACAGGTTCATTCTTTCTGAACTTGTTAAAAAAGGAATAAGACTAAAGTATAGAAGATCATATCTGGGGATTCTCTGGTCCCTGCTTGAACCACTGCTTACAATGGTGGTTCTTACTATTGTGTTTGGAACTCTTATGGGGGAAAAGGACAAGGCCTTTCCAGTTTATATTCTGAGTGGAAGACTGCTTTACGGCTTTTTTTCACAATCTACCACAGCTGCACTTAAATCTATAAGAGCAAACAGTTCTATTATAAAAAAAGTTTACGTGCCGAAAATGCTGTATCCACTTTCATCCATTTTATTCAATTATGTAATATTTCTGATATCGCTGATAGTACTTGCTATTGTTTCAATAGTACTTGGTGTTTTTCCAACGCTGTATCTGATTCAGGCTATTCCGGTCATGCTGGTGCTTTTGCTTCTGAGCCTGGGGTGTGGACTGATTCTTTCTACAATCGGTGTATTTTTCAGAGATATGGAATATCTGTGGACAGTAGCTCTCATGCTGATAATGTACACATGTGCGATATTCTACAGAGCTGACAGGCTTCTTGGCAGCAAATGGAGCTTTGTCCTTAAAGGCAATCCTCTGTTCTGTGTTATTGAATGCTTCAGAAGCTGTGTATTTGGAAATGCTATGAATATAAAATACTTAGCATATGCTACGCTATTTAGCATCATATCGATTATTATAGGTGTGACTATATTTAAAAAGAACGAAGATAGATTTATTTTGGAGATATAATATGTCGGAAACAGTTCTTAAGGTTGATAACGTCAGTATGCGTTTTAACCTAAGTAAAGAAAAACATGATTCCCTTAAAGAATATTTTATTGCCATGATGAGAAAAGAACTTGTATTTAACGAGTTCTGGGCTCTCACAGATGTATCATTTGAACTTGAAAGAGGGGACAGAATAGGAATTCTGGGACTTAATGGAGCTGGCAAATCTACACTTCTTAAGGTTATAGCCGGTGTATTTAAGCCAACTAAGGGGACTGTCGAAAGACAGGGGGTACTGGCTCCATTGATTGAACTGGGAGCAGGCTTTGATCCTCAATACACTGGAAAAGAAAACATATATTTGTATGGCGCGTGTCTTGGCTACAGTCACAAATTCATAGATGAAAAAATAGATGAAATAATAGATTTTTCAGAAATCAGAGAATTTATAGATGTTCCACTTAAAAACTATTCCTCTGGTATGAAAGCACGTCTGGGATTTGCAATAGCAACTATTGTTGAACCTGACATGCTGATTCTTGACGAAGTACTTTCAGTAGGAGATGCAAAGTTCAAGAAAAAAAGTGAGAAAAAACTTATGTCACTGCTGGATAAGGGTGTGACGGTACTTTTTGTCTCGCATAATATTGAGCAGGTAAGAAAAATCTGTAACAAGGCAATTATTCTTGAAAAAGGCAAAATGATAGATTATGGAGATGTTGCTTCGGTTACAGCACATTATGAGAAACTTACTGAAAAATAACGAATATTTTGACACTTATAGTACTTAAGTGTTATCATAGCACTGATTGGTTAAATTTTTTGCATAAAAGGCATAATTTTAGAATAAATATGGCTGGGGGTTGAAATGGTATTTGTAGAAATTCTTAAGGTTATTTTTCTGGGTATGGTAGAAGGTATAACTGAATGGCTTCCTATAAGCAGTACGGGACATATGATTTTAGTTGATCAGTTTATCAAGATGCAGTCTGATCAGGAATTTAAAGATATGTTTTTCGTAGTCATACAGCTGGGAGCAATACTTGCAGTTATTTACATTTACTGGTCTAAGCTATGGCCATTTAGACTGACCAAGAATACACCTAAGCCTATAAAGACCAAGAATGGTAAGAAACGTAAGAATCCTAAATGGAAGAATGAGATAAAGATTGGTCCTGTATGTGTGAGCAGAAATACTATGATAATGTGGCTGAAGGTTATAGTGGCATCACTACCGGCTGCAGTTATAGGACTTCTGCTGGATGACTGGATGGATACATATGCACATAATGCGCCTGTTATAGCTGTGGCACTTATTGTATATGGTGTACTTTTTATACTTGTTGAAAACAGAAATGAATCACGTGAACCCAAAATAAAGAGAGTGGATCAGCTTACTTACTTTGATGCTCTGAAGCTGGGACTTTTCCAGTGTCTTGCCATAGTTCCGGGAACTTCTCGTTCAGGAGCTACTATAATTGGTGGTCTTACTATGGGAATATCTAGAAAGATAGCTGCAGAGTTCTCATTTTTTATGAGTATTCCGATTATGTTCGGATGGAGTTTTGTAAAGCTGATCAAGTTTGGAATGCATTATTCTGTTCTTCAGTTTGTTGAACTGATCTTTGGAATGGTTGTTGCATTTGTTGTATCTGTATTTGTTATAAGATTCCTTATGGGATATATTAAGAAGAATAACTTCAAGCTTTTCGGATATTACAGAATAGCATTAGGACTGCTTGTGTTTGCAGTATTTATTATTCAGGCTATCAGAGGAGTTAAGTAGTAACAATATGAAAATAAGATTGGATAAGTATCTTGCGGATTCGGGTTTAGGAACAAGGAGCGCTGTGCGCTCCCTGCTCAGATCCGGATCTGTTTTTGTAAATGGAATAATGGTTAAGGACGCAGCTCTAAAAATCGATACTGAAAATGATAAGGTATTTATTAATGGAAAAGAGCTTTCCTATGAGGAATATGAATATTACATGCTGAGCAAGCCGGCAGGTGTAATAACAGCAACGAGAGATGTAAGGGAAAAAACGGTAGTAGATCTGATTGAGTCCAGAAAGAGAAGAGACCTTTTTCCGGTAGGACGTCTTGACAGAGATACAGAAGGACTTCTTATTTTAACGAATGATGGTAAACTGGCTCATGATCTTTTGTCACCTTCAAAGCATATTTCAAAAACATATTATGCGTTAGTTTCTGGAAAACTCCCTCAGAATATTGTAGAACAGTTCCGGGAAGGCGTTGATATAGGAGATGAAGAACTGACCAAGCCTGCAGAACTGGTTATATTGGATAAGTCGGCAGATAAGGATAGAATAAGCCCTGAAGAAATAGCAGAAGTCGAAATAACGATATATGAAGGGCGATATCATGAAATAAAAAGAATGTTTGAAGCCTTTGACTGCAAGGTTGAATATCTGAAAAGGCTTTCTATGGGCGAACTTATGCTTGATACAGCGCTTAAGCCGGGAGAGTATAGAGAACTTACAACAGAGGAAATTAACCTTCTGAAAAATCATTAAAAATCATTAATGAAAAAAGTGAAAAAAGTATAATTTATACTTGACTTATAAGCTTGCCCTATGATATTCTAGCATTTGCGTTTCTGTACGCACTTCTTTTGGTGTGCATTTTCAGTCAATCCCAACTGGTACATCAGAAGGCTACCCTATTTACGTACAGAGCTTCAGATTAAATAATATAATATGATGTAGAATTATGGAGGTAGAGATCCATGCGCGTAAAGATAACACTTGCTTGTACAGAATGTAAACAGCGTAATTACAACCTTACAAAGGAAAAGAAATTACACCCAGACAGAATGGAAACAAAGAAGTATTGCAGATTCTGCAAGAAGCATACAATGCATAAGGAAACAAAATAATCTTTAAAGGTATTATTTTGTTTGCTGGTAACCCCGTTACTACTTAGAAGAGGAAGGGTATTATTATGGCAGAGAATAAAGAAACAGCGAAAAAAGAAACAGCAAAGAAAGATAAATCAAATGCTGCTAAGAGAAGCTGGTTCAAAGAATTGAAGGCAGAATTCGGTAAGATTACATGGCCTAAGAAAAATGATCTTATCAAGGAAACCGCTGTTGTACTTGTTTCAGCTATTCTGATTGGTGCGGTTATTGTTGTTGTTGACTGGTTACTAAATCTTGGACTTCAGTTCATATGGTAGGCGGTGATATTATGGTAGATGAAAAAGATATCAATGTTGAAGATATGATAGCTGATGAGAATATTCAGGAAGATATTGTTCAAGATGAAGCAGTAGAGGCTTCTCAGGAAGCAGCAGAGGCTATTGAAGAGGCTGCTGCGACTCCAACACCTCGTCAGAAATCAGCTAACATCAAACAGCAGGGTGATGATGAACCACACTGGTATGTTGTTCATACATATTCTGGTTATGAAAATAAAGTTAAAGCTGATATTGAGAAAACAATAGAAAACAGAAAACTTCAGGATCAGATGTTTGAAGTTATGGTTCCGGTTCAGGATGTAACAGAGATAAAGAATGGTGTGAAGAAAACCATTTCCAAGAAAATATTCCCTGGTTATGTTCTTGTACATATGATTAAGAACGATGTTACATGGTATGTTGTTCGTAATACACGTGGTGTGACAGGTTTCGTTGGTCCGGGATCAGAACCTGTACCTCTTACAGAGATTGAGATGAGAAAGCTGGGAGTTAAGACAGCTGACATTGAGATTAATGTAGAGATTGGTGATTCAATAAAGGTTATAGCAGGTGCCTGGGAAGGTACTATTGGAAAGATTAAGACTATAAGCCGTACAAAACAGTCTGTTACAATAGATATTGATATATTCGGCCGTTCAACAGATGTTGAGATAAGTCTTGATGATATTCAGAAGTTATAATCACATTTTCATGTTATAAGCATGACTAAATAATTCATTTTATTTATATTAAAGTAAATTAGCTCATGAGAGAATATATTTATTCTTGATATTATGAGTTGATATAAATAAGTGGAAGGGGCCGTAACACCCCGCTATTATGAAGCTTCGTAAAGACGAAGACTTCAACTACCACAAAGGAGGAATAAAAAAATGGCTAAAAAAGTCCAAGGTTACATTAAGTTACAGATACCTGCAGGAAAGGCAACTCCAGCACCACCTGTTGGACCAGCTCTTGGTCAGCATGGTGTGAATATCGTTGACTTTACAAAGCAGTTCAACGACAGAACAGCTCAGATGGGAGATATGATCATCCCTGTAGTTATCACAGTTTATGCAGACAGAAGTTTCTCATTCATTACAAAGACACCACCTGCAGCAATTCTTATTAAGAAAGCAGCTGGCGTTCCGAAGGCATCAGGCGAGCCAAACAAGAAGAAGGTTGGTAAGATCACAAAGGCTCAGGTTGAAGAGATTGCTAATACTAAGATGCCTGACCTTAATGCAGCTTCACTTGAGGCAGCTATGAGCATGATCGCAGGTACAGCTCGTTCAATGGGTATAGAAGTAGTAGACTAAGGATGTTCGGAGGTAATGAAGGATGAAAAAAGGTAAGAGATATTCTGAGGCTATGAAGCTTGTGGATAAGTCAAAGCTTTATGACCTTGATGAAGCAGCAGAATTAATAAAGAAAACAGCTAGTGCAAAGTTTGATGAGACAATCGAGGCTCATTTAAAGCTTGGTGTTGATGGACGTCATGCAGATCAGCAGGTTCGTGGAGCAGTTGTACTTCCTCACGGAACTGGTAAAGAAGTAAAGGTTCTCGTATTTGCCAAGGGAGATAAGGTTGACGAAGCACTTGCAAATGGCGCAGATTATGCTGGTGGCGAAGAGCTTATTCCTAAGATCCAGAATGAAGGATGGCTTGATTTCGATGTAGTTATCGCTACTCCTGATATGATGGGTGTTGTTGGACGTCTCGGACGTGTACTTGGTCCTAAGGGACTTATGCCAAATCCAAAGGCTGGTACAGTTACACCTGATGTAGTTAAGGCTATCGCAGAAGTTAAAGCAGGTAAGATTGAGTACAGACTTGATAAGGCTAACATTATTCACGTTCCTGTTGGAAAGGCTTCTTTCACAGCTCAGCAGATTGCAGAAAACTACAAGGCTCTTATGGATGCAATTGTTAAGGCTAAGCCATCAAGCGCTAAGGGTACATACCTTAAGAGCGTAACAATGGCATCAAGCATGGGACCTGGTCTTAAGCTTAACCCAACAAAATTCACAGGTCAGCAGTCAGATAAATAATTAATTACTAAAATTGCCCGGAGGGAGAAATCCTTTCCGGGCTTTTTGAGTTGACCATGAATAATAACCATGAATAGTAACCAGCTATTTTATGAAAATTTTGACCTTCCTGTTATTTAGTGTTATAATCACGAAAGTGTGGCCTTTTAAGCGTTTACTTGAAAGAATATAAACAGGGGAAGTAATCTGGAAAATGAGTCATTTGAAGTGCTTATTAAAAAAATATATGAACAGCAGGGCATTTTTTGCAGTTGCTGTTATTTTTACTGTGCTTCAGGGACTTTCTGAAATAATGCTCCCCAGATTTATGGGAGATATCGTTAATGATGGAATCATGACAGGCAGTATGGATACTGTGTATGGTATAGGGGTAAGAATGCTTGTCTGTACTGCGGTTCTTGGCATAAGCGGTTATATAGCGTTTATCTTTATTAATATCGCTGTCCTCAGATTCGGCAACGATATGCGTGTCGGCCTTTATGAGAAGGTAACAGCGCTGAGGGGCGATGAACTTAGTAAGATAGAAAATGGTTCGATAATTACAAGAATTACAGGTGATGTTGAAAAGGTTATATCTGTTATCAAGGTTTCACTTGATCTTATTCTTAAGCCGGCTATTCTTACTATAGGCGGTTTTATAATGATTTTTTCTATTAATTTAAAATTTGGACTTGTATTTCTTTCTTTTATTGTCGTTCAGGTAATAATTCTTTATATTTTTATCACTAAAACGTCTTCTCTTTTTATGTCAGTTCAGTCAGCAATTGACAGAATTAATTCTAAACTTCAGGAGATTCTACATACTATTCGTCTTATTAAAATATCAAATACTGAGGAGTTTGAAACGGCAAACTTTGATAATGATAATAAAGGACTATATGACAGGAATATCAGAGTTCTGAAGATTATCAGCTTTTTCAATCCTATAGTCATGTTTATAATGAATATAGTCATAGTTGTTATTGTAATTATGATAGGATATCAGAGCCGTGAGGATGGAAGTACCATCGGAAATGTAATGATGTCCATTACCTATGCTGAACAGATTCTGATGTCTATTATGGTGAGTTCAAATCTTGCTCGTACAATATCTGAGATAACTCCTTCACTGAAACGTATTATGGAGATTGAAGAAGCCGGTGAGAATGTGTCAGATTCTGGAGCTGAGAAAAATATTACAGCGGTGAAAGATGTTCCGGATATTAAATCTCTTGAACTAAGGAAGGCAGGAGTTACTTTTAAAGATGACCATAAAATTCTGGATGGTCTGGATTTTGATATTCATTCTGGGGACAGTATTGCAATTGTTGGAACTACATCAGGTGGAAAAACTACATTTGCCAGACTGCTGGGAGGACTGCTTGATGCATCTGAGGGAGAAGTACTCCTGAATGGAAATGATATTAGAGGATATGCTGCAGATCAGCTTAGACGACATATTGCTGTTGTAAGTGCATCGAATAATGCTATATTCAGTGGTAGCTATATGGATAACCTGGTTCTCGGAAGAGAAGGAATTGACAGGGAAGATGTTAAAAAAGCAGCAGCTGCTGCTGATATAGATGAGTTCATTTCCGACATGCCTTATGGTTATGACAGCCTTGCGTACTCCAGTGGAAATACCATTTCAGGGGGACAGAAGCAGCGCCTGATGATTGCCAGGGCGCTTGCTACGAAGCCGGACGTTCTGATTCTTGACGACAGCACTTCGTCGCTGGATTATGCTACGGAGAAGAAGATAATTGAAAATATAAAAAGAACATATAGTGATATGGCACTTATATTTATTACTGAACGTGAGGGTAGTGTTGGCTACTTCGACAGAAAATATGTTCTTAGAAGGGGAGGGCTTGAGTGATGCAACAGACACCGGGTGGAACTCCTCCATTAGAAAAAAAGAGTCTGAAGGATAGTCTTCATATAATTATGAAGGTTGGACAATATGTTGTAGAGTGGAAAAAAGAGTGCATTATACTGGTTGCCACCATTCTTCTCACAATTGTCTGCCAGCTTACGGTTCCTATTCTGGTCCAGAGAGCGATAAATGCTTTGATTTACAGGACTGACAGTACTTTTGTCCAGGAACTTACCAGAATAATAACGGCTCTGATCTTTGTATTTATTGCTAATTCATTAATTGAATATATTAAAAATATCAGTGCTATGAAGCTTTCTGAAAATATGTCAAAAAAAATGCGCTCGCAGCTTTTTGACCGAATGGTAAATGCACCGTTATCTTATCTGGATAAGGTGAGCTTTGGAGATCTGATGAGCCGTCTTACGAATGATTCTGCGAGAGTGAGTACAGTGGCTCAGGTTCTTCAGGAGTTTTTATCCAAGATAGTTATAATTATCGGAAGCGCTATCATTATGCTGATAAAATCTCCGAGACTTGCAGTGATTTCTATAATCACAGCATTGATAACCACATTTATATCGGCGATTATCTCTGGTAAAATGCGTGAATACTTTATGAAGCAAACCATGGCTCTTGGAAGTATGAACGCACATATCGAAGAGACTATGAAAAATACAAGTACCATTGAGATGGCTGGAGTGAAAGATTATGTAAACCAAAACATGCGTAAGAAATGTAAGGATTACACTGATATCTGTGTTAAGTCCAGTATGTTCAGTGGGATAATCAATCCTATCATGCTGATTCTTGGAAATCTAAGCTTCATGGTTACAGTAGTAGTGGGAGCGAAGTTTTCCATCAGTGGAGCAATCACAATTGGTGTACTTCAGGCGGTTATCATGTACTCAAAGCAGTTCATGGATAGTGTCTATGGCTTTGGAAATGTAATGATACAGACTCAGAGCTTTGTGGCAAGTGCTGAAAGAATATTTGAAATCATGGATATCCAGATGGAGAATAAAGGTACTGTAGCAAGACTGGTTCAGAGAGATTATAAGGCTGAAGCAGATTCTGTAAAAACATCCAGTACTTCAGGAATTGAATTCAGTTCTGTCAGCTTCTCCTACGATGGTGAGACCAAGGTTCTTAGTGATGTAGACATCCATTTTGAGAAGGGACAGTCGACTGCCATAGTTGGTTCGACCGGTGCCGGTAAGACAACTCTGATCAATCTGCTTCTCAGATTTTATGATAACTATGATGGGGATATCATTTTAGGTGGAAAGAATCTCAAGAATCTCAGTCTGAAAGAAATAAGAGAAAAGGTTACAGTGGTTCTTCAGGACTGCAGACTTGTGGATGGCACAGTTTGTGATAATATTCTTTATGGTACAGACAAAAATAAAAGGGATGCGGAGGAAATAATCCGTATTATGGGAGTTGAGGATATAATTAACTTCCTTCCGGATGGCCTCGAAACTGCGGTTTCAGATGATGATGAATCTGTGAGTCAGGGAATGAGAGAAATCATTGGTCTGGCAAGAGCTCTGGTGAGAAAACCAGAAATACTTGTTATGGATGAGGCACTCAGTGCAGTGGATAACCATACAGAGGAAAAAATACGAGGCAGCATACTGGAAAGAATGAAGAATATTACCATGATTCTTATTGCGCACAGACTTGATACTACGAAAGATTGTGATACAATAGTAGTCATGAAAAAAGGCGAAGTCTTCGAGAGAGGAACTCATGCCGAGCTGATTTCAGAGAATGGGGAATACAGTAGACTTTATAACAGCCAGCTGGCAGGGGAAAGCCTATAAAACCACCTGACACTGGCAGGTAACGCCCCCATATTTTTTGAACCTACTGAACAGTTATAATTTTAGAGAAAAATATAATAGGAAAGGAACATAAAAATGAACAATAAGGATAACCCGGTCGTACTCAGGGTTGAAGATCAGCAGTCGCTGATTCATCTTGGAAGTCTTGACTCTTTCGATATAACTGAAGGAGGAACCGATGCAGCAAAGGCAATACTTAAGTATTTCGAAAAGGGAAGTAAGAAGGAACTGGAGAAAGCAATTTCCATCTATGAGGAAATAATTCCAAATGAGAACTTTGGTGGTGAATATACAGCTCTCGAGTGGATGTGCCGTTTCTTCCTGGCGCCTGAGGAGGCTAAGAAGGATCTTCTTGCACAGCCTTTCACAAAAGCCTTCTATGATATGATGGCTGTAGATGATTTTGATAACATGAAGACTTATCTTCAGTACAAATATCATATCAAGGAGTATGGCCCTGGAGATAATGTTGAGATAAAGGCGAGAATGAGATTCCTGGAGGATTTCATCCTTTTCAACAATCCTGATAGAGAGCGTTGGGAGACAACACGTGAAAATCTTGAGAAGTTTAAGCTTGAAAAGGGAATGAAGATAGCAGATGTAGGTTCAGGACCGGGTTATTATTCATTTAAATTCTCAGATATAGTTGGAGATGAAGGAAAGGTTTACGCTATTGAAACCAATCCAAGACATCTTGAGTTCCTTCGTAATTACATTTCCGATAATAACATTAAAAATGTTGAAGTAGTAAAGAGTAGTTTTGAGGGAATCGGACTTACATCTGATGTAAGAGTAGATGTAGTTTATGTATGCTCACTATTTCATAATGTGTATGCTGCGTTTACAGATGGCGAGCGTGAAGAGTTCATTGGAAGTATTAGAACTGCTCTTGGTGACAAGGGACAGCTCATCGTGGTTGATAATGACCTTGTAACAGGACAGGATCTTCCATATCATGGACCATACATCAGCAAGGATCTTATCATCAGTCAGCTCTATTATTATGGCTTCAAGCTGAAGGATGCTTTCCAGTTTACACCTCAGAGATATGCAATGATATTTGACATGGTTGATATTCCTGAGAAGGCACCTGAGAAGCCTGAACTTGATGATAATGAAATCTTTGTAGATTCTAATAAGTCACTGGCAAGATACAGGATTATCGGTACTTCAACCTCTGGATATACAGTCAGAGGAAAAAAGATTGGTAGAATCTTCTACGAAGGTCTGATGGAAAATGATGAAAATAAGCTTAGAGAAGCTTATAAAGGTTTTGAGGATCTCTGGCCGAAGGAAAGAATCGGAGATGATTATACTGCGTTCCTCTGGTTCATTAACTACAGACTTGCATCAGACGAGGAAAGAAAGAAGATGACAGAGGATAAGCTGGTTGAAGCTTATGCTGATTTCTTCTGCTCAAATGATTTTGAAAACCTTAAGACCTATCTTCTGTATAAGTTCCATCTTGAGAAGCCTGATCCGGAAAATGCTTCCTTTGAGACCAGCTTCGACTATGATGGTAAGGATTTCTCAATCAATAAACTGAATGAATGGAACGAATATCTTATCTTTAATAATCCAAATCGTAAGGCTTGGGAAAAAACTGATGAGATGTGCGAATTCTTTGATATAAAGGAAGGAGAGAAAATAGCAGATATCGGATGCGGCAGCGGATTCTTTACCTGGTATTTCTCCAAAAAGGTAGGCGATAGCGGACAGGTTTATGCTACCGAGCTCAATAAAAATGCACTTAAGTATGTAGATGATTTTATTGAGAAATACAATATAAAGAACATTAAGACAATCATAACCAAGATGAACAAGTCTGGTCTGGATAATAACAGTGTTGATACTATCTTCATGTGTTCAATGTATCATGCTGCATATATTACAGACATAGAATTTGTTAAGGACTCCTTTATAGATACTCTTCATAAGGCTCTTAGGAAGGGTGGACGTATCATTATTGTTGATAACAATGTTACAGAACCCGGAGTTCCATCATATTACGGTCCCGGCATCAGTCCTGATCTTCTGATACAGCAGCTGAAGTATTATGGCTTTAATCTTAAGGGCAGATTCGAGATGATTCCTCAGAGATTTGCACTTATTTTTGAAGAGGACCCGAATTATACGGCACCAGTAGGCGGTGGAAAGGATGAGTATGGAAGAGATAAGAATACAAGCAAAAAGTCATCTCGAGGAAAGAAGCAAGGAAAACGAGCATCTGAGGATCCTATGCAGCACGAAGGGCAGGAACCTAGTATGTTCTATGATAGAAAAGAGGAGTGAAACTAACGGTGAAGCGGAAAATCTTATAGCTGATATTTGCACTAAGAGTTATTTGAAAAGACCGTCTATCAAGGATGCGGCATTTATTGCTATAAGCAGCTTTATGAATAATGCCATCTTTGTAAAAAATAAACCTGGTCATGTATATGAGTGTGATGCAGCGATGCTTTTTATGAAAAGCTCATCCTTCAGATGGATGATCTCGGGAACTTCAAGAGTCCTGTATTTCGTCGACAAAAAACTGTCAGCTCAGAGTGACCTGAGGGAGTATCCAAGAATTGGAATCAAGCCTTCCTATACACCTGAGCCTGGGCCTGTTATGAAATGTGAAAAGGGCGAGAACGCATTTTTCCTTTGTAGCAAGGCGTTGACAGATAAAATCGGCGTGGAAGGAATCGAAAAAGCCCTTTCAGGTGCATCGAATCAGGATGAATGGATGGCGGCAGTAGAAGAAATGGCAGGGGATACGGATTTTGCGGCACAGGCGCTGATCATGCCTGAAAAAATGAGAATGCCTATAACCAAGATTCTTATTCCGGTTATACTTTTACTGATAATTTTAGTAGTAGTTTTGATATTTGTTTTAAAGTGATTTTGTTGTAGTTTTGTGGTCGAAACGCCACAGAAATGTAAGATTAATTACACATTTAAATCACAAAAGTAAAATATTATGGGGAGGATATAAAATGATATCTAAAGAAGAGAGAGAGCTTTTGTTTAAGCATGCAGAGGAGAAGTTTGAAAAGGTTGCTGAACTTCAGAGACTTGGTCTCATATGTGATGATGGGGATTTTGTTCCAACAGTACATTATCCACCAATTACTGAGTATCCTGATCAGGGACCAGAATATCTGGATGACTATGTATGGCCAGAAGATGATCTGATGGATATTTATGTACATATTCCATTCTGTATCCAGCAGTGTACATACTGCCATTATCCAAATAAGGTTGGCCCATGTGACGATGAGAAGGAAAAATACATTGGCTATCTTATCAGAGAAATGGACCTTTTCCTGAACAAGTTTGGAAAAGAGAAGATAAGACCTCGTTCAATCCTGCTTGGTGGAGGAACTCCTACAAACTTAAAACCAGCTCTTCTGGATCATTTCCTTACAGAGTTTGATAAGAGAGTGGATTTCTCAAAGTGCAAGCAGCATAATGTTGACCTTGGACCTAACTCAATCGTAGGACCTGATGGATCTGAGAAAATGCAGATTCTTAAGGATCATGGTGTTACAAGACTTACTATAGGACTTCAGTCACTGGATGACAGAGTTCTTAAGCTTATGAACAGACCTCATGATTCAAAATGGGCTATTGATTCTGTTTATAAAGCACTTGAATATGGATTTGATGTAAATATAGAGTTCATTTTCGGACATCCAGGTGAAACACTTGAAAACTGGACTGATGTAATGGAGAGAGCTATTGAGCTTCCAATGAATGAGATTCAGATCTACAGACTGAAGGTTCAGTCTTATGGTGACGGACAGGGTGTTATCAACCGCAGAAAGAGAGGAAGCGGTATAGATGACATTCCTGATTTCAAGAATACTATGATGATGAAGTCTATTGCTGAGGAAATGATGGAAAATCATGGATATCAGGAGACTCTTAGAAGAGTATTCTCTAAGGATAAAAAGATTTTCTCACATTACGCTTACAACCAGTGTTGTGCACAGTACGATCAGGTTGGATTCGGTCTTTCAGGATTCTCAAGCTATAGAGACAGATTCGATATCAATTCATATCATTTTGATGAATATTATGGAATGATTGATGAAGGTAAGCTTCCTATTACTCGTGCTTACAAGCATTCCACAGATGAGAAGATCAGACAGAAGATAGTTCTTCCACTTAAGAATACTGAAATAATCAAGAGCAGATTTACAAAGAATTCTGGTGGATATAATATCGATGATCTTTTCAAGAAGAAAATAGCAACTCTTAAAGAATATGGACTTTTAGAGGACAACGGAAGAGACATCCACCTCACAAATCTTGGAAGATTTGTTGCAGATGAAGTATGCGAATGCTTCAACTCAGATGATCATAAGCCTTTCCCAAGAGAGAGATATGCTGAGGGACCTCTGAATCCATACAATGATAATGAATTATTTGGATAGGACTGTTTCTATCCGAACAGGAGGAAAAAATGATGAAAGACAATAAAGGTTCAGGCAAGGTAGTTGCAATCGTAATTGTAGCAGTTTTGGTTTTAGGACTTATTGCGTTCTTCGTAATGGGAGCCATTAAAAAATCAAAGGGAGGCCCAGGAGGTCCGGGTGGCCCGGGACAGGGACCAGGAGGTCCAGGACAGGGTCCTAACATAATTGATTCTTATAATTACTCAGATGCGGATATCATTTCTGATTATGTTTTAGGTTAATAAATGTGCCTCTGATTAATGGAGTACCATTTTGATTCTTGTTATCCGATACAGTATATTTTATGGCATATTCAGTCTGTATGAAACTGACGCAAATGTACATCAGTTTCATGCTTTATAAAGTACTGGTGAGGCATGATATGTATCGGTTATATGAGGAGGAAAAGAAATGTATATATTAAAAAATGCGCTTAGAAACACCTCAAGGTCTTTGGGCAGAAATATACTCATTGGAATAATTGTTACTGTAATAGCTGCTTCTTCGTGCGTTGCACTTTCTATCAGAAAGTCGTCCGAACAGGCAAGAAAAACCAATATGGAGTCTCTTAAGATTACCGCTCATATAAATGTTGATAGAGCATATATCATGGAGACTATTCAAAACAGTGGCGTAGATATGAGTGATCAGAAGGCGATGCAGGAGGTCCTGAAGGATGCATCTGGGTTATCGCTGGATGAGATGCAGGAATATGCAGGCTCACAGTATGTTAAGGATTTCTATTATACCAATATGATTGTTGTTGATGGTAGTGATGACCTGAAACCTCTTGATGCAAATGCAGAACTTGAAGAGGATACAGAAGAAACTACAGAAACGACTACAGAAGAAACAACTGAAGCAACAACAGAGGAGATGGCAGAACAGCAGCTTGGACCTAACGGCGAACAGCCGCCATCACCACCTGATGGACAGCAGCAGGATGGAAATATGCAGCAACCTGGTGGAATGCAACAGCAGCAGCAGGATCCGGTTTCTATGATGGCAAGCCAGGGGGATTTCAAGATTACAGGTTATAGCTCAGATGCTTCAATGGAAGACTTCGTGAATGGCGTATCAACTATTTCAGATGGAGCTATGTTTGATGAAGGAACAGAGGATTATGTATGTGTAATTTCATCAGAGGTTGCAACATATAATAATCTCAAGGTAGGAGATAAGGTTAAGGTTCATAACCTTCAGGATGAAGAAGATGCATATGAGCTGGAGATTGTCGGAATATACAAAAACAGCAATTCTTCTACCAGCGCTTCAACAGGTACAGCAAATGACCCTGCAAATAATATCTTAGCTTCTTCTAAAACAGTAAGTGCAATTACTGCAGCTTCAGAAAAATATATAGAAGAAAATCCAGACGATTCGTCTGATTCAAAACAGCAGAAATCAGCAATTTCAGAATCCTTTACAGGTTCTTATATATTTGCTGATATGGACAACTATGATGCATTTTCAGATTATCTGACATCCAAGGAGGGTGGCAAATACGTTCTTACTTCAAGTGATGTTGCTTCTTATGAGGCAAGTCTTGTACCGCTTGAGAATCTTAAGGGCTTTGCTACAGCATTTCTGCTTATTATACTCGCCATTGGTGCGATAATACTTATAGTTCTCAATATGTTCAACATTAGAGAAAGAAAGTATGAGGTAGGTGTACTTACAGCTATCGGAATGCATAAATGGAAGGTTGCATGGCAGTTCATCCTTGAAATATTCATAGTCACACTTGCATCAATAATAATAGGAACAGCTATTGGAGCTGCTTCATCAGTACCTATTACGAATAAACTTCTTGCTACACAGGTTCAGCAGCAGGAGTCAAGTAATGCTTCCCAACAGTCTAATTTTGGAAGAGGCGGTCAGCAGAGCCCTGGACAGGGACCACAGCAGGGCGGCCAGGGTACATTTACCAAAGGCGGAGACATAGTTGGACCAGTAAATTATGTTAGCACAGTAACATATGCGGTTGACACGGTGGTAGTGCTTCAGATGATCGGAATCGGAATACTCCTTTCGATATTCTCAAGCCTGATTGCAATTGTATTTATCATGAGGTACCAGCCTCTTAAGATACTTACAGAGAGAGATTAAGAGATGGAGGTAAGATAAGTATGAGCGTACTTGAATTAGATAAAGTATCATATACATATGACAAGAAAACCTACGTCCTGAAGGATTTTTCCTGTAAGTTTGAGGCGGGAAAGGTTTATGCCATAGTTGGTAAATCTGGTGCCGGAAAAACTACACTTCTTTCGCTTCTGGCAGGTCTTGATAAGTTGTCAGAAGGTAGAATCCTTTTCGAAGGAAAGGATATATCTTCGATAGATAAATATAAATACAGAAGTAACGATGTAGGTGTTGTTTTCCAGAGCTACAACCTTCTTCCTAAATTCACAGCAAGGGAAAATGTAGAGCTTTCCATGGATATTGCCAAGAAAAAGGTTCAGGATAAGAAACAGGTAGCAATGGAGCTTCTGAAAAAGGTTGGACTTTCAGAGGAAGAAGCAAACAGAAGAGTTCTTAAAATATCAGGTGGTCAGCAGCAGAGAGTTGCGATTGCAAGGGCTATAGCGTATGAGCCATCGATTGTTCTTGCTGATGAGCCTACAGGTAACCTGGATCCGGAAACTCAGGATGCTATCATGGAGATTTTCAAAAAAATAGCACATGAAGATAACAGATGTGTTATTATCGTAACACATTCTCAGGATGTGGCAAAACAGGCTGATGTAGTTTACGAATTAGTCAAAAATGAATGAATAAAATAGAATATATTGTTGATTTTTACCAATGTTTTAGGTACAATATATGTATATATTGTTGCTTTTCACGGTTGGTATAAATGTGAATAAGACTCCTCCGTGATTGTTTTACAGTCAGGAGGATTTTTATATATTTGAAAATGGGGAATTTTTTGAAGGAATCGCGAGGATTCCATATCTACGCAACAAACTAAAACTAATAAAGAAAGGGGTTGCATAAATGGAAAAAGAAGAAGTAAGAGCAAGTCTTACATCACTAATCGAAGAAGTAATGCCAGAACTTGGTACGATCGATCTGGGGAAGAATATTGTATCAGAATATGGCGTTAATTCAGTTTCACTTATAACTCTGATTGTAGAGGCTGAAAGGAAGTTTGATATTAAATTCTCTGGCTATGAATTAGCACTTGAGGATTATCCGACATTTGAGGATCTTTCAGCTGTAATAAAGGCGAAGCTGGATAAGAAGGACGATTAAGGAGGGGTAAGATTATGTCTGTTAGTAAAAAAAGATTACCGGTAACAAGAACACCACTGATCACATCCTGGCAGTGGCATGCTACACTGTTTTCAATATTATCAGATGATGCAAATGCAAAAAAATGGATATTTAGTAATTATATACAGCTTAGATGTTACAATATCGAAGAGATTTTTACAGGAGATGAGATGCTTCTGGCTGATATAATGCCTGGCTCAAGCTCACTTAAAGAGTGTCCGTATCTTATTACCTCTCTTATGACCAAACAGCAGATTGAGAGCTATTGTGGTGACATCATTGATTTCATTATCAAGACCATAGATCTTGGTGGATATGTTTATGGAGTATTTGATGAAGCAAAAATACTTAGTAACTGCGACGTGGATTATAAATTCCCTCATGAGCTTTTCATTTATGGATATGATCTTGAAGGTGAAGGCTTCTATTGTGGAGATTTTACTTTCAAAGACAAATATGCTCATAATAAAATAAGCTTTGAGGAAGTTCGTAAAGGTTATGAAGTGATATCAGCTGCAGAAGATCATATGTTCAAGGATGATTACAAGGGTACGAGAGGACTTTATGTTATATTCAAGAACACGGACACCTGTTATTACGAAGTTGATACTACGCTTATCAGAGATACGCTTCGAGAGTATCTGAATTCACAAGATACCAAGAATCATTTCAGAATGATGCGTAACCGTTTTAATGATACAACCTTCGGAGTAGAGGTTTATGACAGGGTGCTTGAAAGAATCCATAAGCAGCTCAGCATGGAAGAGCCTGATTATGATATAAGAGCTCTGCATGTTATGTATGATCATAAGTCGCTCATGCTTGAGAGACTTAAATATCTTATGGCAAATGGATATATGAATTACGACCAGGATCTTCTTGATTCATATGAACAGGTTGTAAAGAGTGTGAAGGCTGCTCGTAATCTTCTTATCAAGATTTCGATTAGTGAGGATGTTAGTGAGGCTTCCTGCTTCAAGGAGTATTTCAATACTGCAAAGGAAAAGGAAGTGGCAGTGCTTCTGGAAGTGCTTTCGAGACTTGATCAGAGAGCAAAATAAAACTAATAATATTTCAATAATTTAATAATAAAATGAGATATGCCTCTGGAGATTGGAATAACCAGTCTTCAGGGGCATAATTACTGTAGTTAATATAGCTTTACAATCATTAGTTGAGACTTATAAAGATTAGCAAAAACAAGCTTTTTCGCTGTTCACAAGTGATTTGATTTGTGTTATTATTTTGGATAGCATTTTGCGTCTTATTTTTGTGCGTTTATTATTTGAGATAGTATTATAGCTTGTCTAAGAAATATGTGTGCAAAAATTGGCGTGCTTATATTAAGAATAAATCAGGAGGAATCACGAAAATGGCAAGATTCAAAAAGACCATGGATGGTAACGAGGCTGCTGCTCATGCATCGTATATCTTTACAGATTGCGCAGCTATCTATCCTATCACTCCATCATCACCTATGGCAGAACATACTGATGAATGGGCAACTGCTGGAAGAAAGAATATCTTCGGCAACACAGTTAAAATTCTTGAAATGGAATCTGAGGCAGGTGCAGCCGGTACAGTACACGGTTCACTCGTTGCAGGTGCTATGACATCTACTTACACAGCTTCACAGGGACTTCTTCTTATGATCCCTAACCTTTATAAGGTTGCAGGTGAAAGACTTCCGGGCGTATTCAATGTATCTGCTCGTTGTGTAGCTTCACATGCTCTTAACATCTTTGGTGATCACTCAGACGTATATGCTTGTCGTCAGACAGGTTGTGCAATGCTCTGTGAGTCATCTGTACAGGAAGTTATGGATCTTACACCAGTTGCTTATATGGCAGCTCTTGAAGGAAGACTTCCTTTCATCAATTTCTTTGACGGTTTCCGTACATCACATGAGATTCAGAAGATCGATTGCTGGTCAAATGAAGACTTCGAAGATATTTTCCCATATGATGCATTAGATAAATTCAGAGCTGAAGCTCTTAATCCAAATCATCCATGCGAGAAGGGATCTGCTCAGAACCCTGACGTATTCTTCCAGACAAGAGAAGCATGCAACCCTGCATACAATGATATGCCTGCTATCGTTGAGAAGTACATGGACAAGATCAACGAGAAGATCGGTACAGATTATAAGCTCTTCAATTACTACGGAGCTTCTGATGCTGAGAAGGTTATCGTAGCTATGGGTTCAGTATGTGATACTATCGAAGAGACAATCGATTACCTTACAGCTAAGGGCGAAAAGGTCGGTGTTGTTAAGGTTCGTCTTTACAGACCATTCGTTAATGATAAGTTCATTGCAGCTATTCCTAAGACAGCTAAGCAGATCATCGTTCTTGATAGAACAAAGGAGCCTGGTTCAATCGCAGAGCCTCTTGCTCTTGATGTTATGGCTGCTGTACGTGGAACAGAGTTCAAGGATACTCCTATCACAAGAGGTCGTTATGGACTTGGTTCAAAGGATACAACTCCTGCAGAAATCGTTGCTGCATTTAACAATACAGAGAAAGAAGAGTTCACACTCAGCATCTTCGATGATGTAACAAATCTTTCACTTGATTCAGGTGAAGCTCTTGTTACAACACCAGAAGGAACAGTTTGCTGTAAGTTCTGGGGTCTTGGAGCTGACGGTACTGTTGGTGCTAACAAGAACTCTATCAAGATTATCGGTGATAACACAGATAAGTATGTTCAGGCTTACTTTGATTATGATTCAAAGAAGTCAGGTGGTATCACAATGTCACACCTTAGATTTGGTGATAAGCCAATCAAGTCAACATACCTCATCCATAAGGCTAACTTCGTAGCTTGCCACAATGCAGCTTACGTTAAGAAGTATCACATGGTTGAAGAGCTTGTTGATGGTGGTACATTCCTTCTTAACTGCCCATGGTCAGGAGAAGAGTTAGATAAGCACCTTCCTGGACAGGTTAAGAAATACATCGCTGACCACAATATCAACTTCTACACAATCGACGGTGTTAAGCTTGGTATCGAATCAGGTATGGGACCTACACGTATTAACACAATTCTTCAGTCAGCATTCTTCAAGCTTACAGGTATCATTCCTGAGGCAGAAGCTATTGAGCATATGAAGGCAGCTGCTAAGAAGTCATACGGAATGAAGGGTGATGACATCGTTCAGATGAACTGGAAAGCTATCGACCTTGGTGCTAATGCAGTAGTTAAGGTAGATGTTCCAGAAAGCTGGAAGGATGGAGTTGATGAAGGTCTTGATTATCCTGCAGCTACACATGGTACAAAGGAACAGCAGGATTTCGTAAACGACGTTCAGATCAAGGTTTCAGCTCAGGAAGGAAATACAATTCCTGTTTCTGTAGTTGCAAGATACATGGATGGTTCTACACCTTCAGGTACAGCAGCATACGAGAAGAGAGGTGTATCCGTTTCTGTTCCAGTATGGGATGCTGATAAGTGCGTAGGCTGTGGTCTCTGCTCATATGTATGTCCTCATGCTGCTATCAGAACAGTTGCTCTTACAGACGAAGAAGTTGCAGCAGCTCCTGCAGGCTTCAAGTCAAAGGATTTCAAGCCAGAATTTGCTGGATACAAATATACAGTTGCTATTTCTACTATGGACTGTCTTGGATGTGGATCATGTACAAACGTATGTGGACCTAAGGCTATCGAAATGAAGCCTCTTGATGATGCTCTTAAGGCTGAGCAGAATCTCTTCGATTATGCTATTTCAGTTCCAGATAAGGAAGAAGTAATTAACAAGTTTGGTATTGCTACAATTAAGGGATCACAGTTCCGTCAGCCACTGCTTGAGTTCTCAGGCGCTTGTGCTGGTTGTGGTGAGACACCTTATGCTAAGCTTATTACTCAGCTCTTTGGTGACAGAATGTACATCTCAAATGCAACAGGATGTTCATCAATCTGGGGTAACTCTTCACCTTCTACACCTTATACAGTAAATAAGGCAGGTAAGGGACCAGCTTGGGATAACTCACTGTTTGAAGATAATGCAGAGTTCGGATTCGGTATGTATCTTGCTCAGAAGACACTTCGTGAGAGCCTTTCAGCTAAGGTTAAGGCTGTTGCAGAAGAGAACGCTGATGTAAAAGCTGCTGCTGATAAGTTCTTTGAGACATATGATGATACAGCTACAAATACAGAAGCTGCTGATGCACTTGTTGCTGCACTTGAGAAGGTTGATAGCGCAGATGCTAAGGCTGTTGTTAAGGATAAGGATTTCCTTGCTAAGAAGTCACAGTGGATCTTCGGTGGTGACGGTTGGGCATACGATATCGGATTCGGTGGAGTTGACCACGTACTCGCTTCTGGAGAGGATGTAAACATCTTCGTATTCAATACAGAGGTGTATTCAAATACTGGTGGACAGTCTTCAAAGGCTACTCCTACAGGAGCTGTTGCTCAGTTCGCTGCAGGTGGTAAGGAGATCAAGCAGAAGGATCTTGCTGGTATAGCAATGAGCTATGGTTATGTATATGTTGCTCAGGTATCAATGGGTGCTAACTACATGCAGTTACTCAAGGCTATCAAGGAAGCTGAAAGCTATCATGGACCATCACTCATCATCGCTTACGCTCCATGTATCAACCACAGAATCCGTGTTGGTATGAGCAAGGCTATGGCAGAAGAGAAGAAGGCAGTTGATGCTGGATACTGGAATCTGTTCAGATTCAATCCTGATGCTGACAAGAAGTTCACTCTTGATTCTAAGGCTGCTACAGTTCCTTATCAGGAATTCCTTGCAGGAGAAGCTCGTTACACAGCTCTTCAGAAGGTTAACAAGGATAAGGCTGAGAAGCTCTTCGCAATGGCAGAGGAGAACTCAAAGAAGAGATTTGCTCATCTCCAGGGTCTCGTAGATCTCTACGATGGTACAAAGAGTGAGTAATCATTTCTTGATTACATTAG
>JAILEL010000121.1 GCA_024687845.1 Eubacterium sp. | reverse complement strand
ATGGCGTTTTGTACATATTTCTACACGGAGGATATCATATGTCAAGAAGTGCGAATCAGAAGCTAAAGCTGCTTTATCTCTCAAAGATTTTAAAAGAGAGAACTGATGATGAACATTATATAACTATGCCTGAAATACTTGAGGCCCTTGCTGCATATGGCATAGAGGCAAACCGAAAGAGTATCTACACAGATATGGATGCTCTTGAACAGTACGGCATGGATATAATTAAGACTCGTATCGGTCCACAGACTTATTATCACTGTGGTGATAGAGATTTTGAAATAGCTGAGCTTAAGTTCCTAGTTGATGCTATCCAAGCTTCTAAATTCATTTCTGAGAAGAAAACAAGAGAACTGATAAAGAAACTTGAAACAAACTTAAGTACATATGATGCGACACTTCTTGAACGAGAGGTGACAGTTACTGGACGCGTAAAGAACATGAACGAAAGTGTTTACTATTCAATAGACTCTATTCATAATGCCATGAATGCTGACAAATGTATTCAGTTCCGCTATTTCAGTTGGAATATCAAAGGTAAAGAAGAATATAGACGTAATGGAGACTTTTATAAGGTAAGCCCATGGGCACTTCATTTTGATGATGAGAAGTACTACCTGGTTGCCTATGATATGGAGAAAAAGGAGATGCGCCATTATCGTGTAGATAAGATGCGCGATGTGTCCGTCACTAATAATAAGCGTAAAGGTATAACGGAATTCAAAAAACAGAATAAAGCCAAGTACACTCAGCAGCATTTCAGAATGTATGGCGGAGAAGTTGAGACAGTAACACTTAAGTGCAGAAATGATATGGCCAACGTTATCGTGGATCAATTTGGAAAAGATGTAATGATGATTCCGGTTGATGATGAATACTTCAAAGTAAACGTTGAAGTGGCTGTAAGTGACCAGTTCTTTGGATGGATTGTTGGAATTGGTGGTGGAGTGAAAATAGAGGCTCCGGAGAATGTTAAAAATAAATTTTGTGAATGCATATCTAAATTCTGATATGTAATATAGGAGTATTGTAATGTGGTGTAAGGTGTGCAATATGGAGACAAATGAACATGTATGTCCTGTTTGCGGTACTAATACTGTAGAGGATATACCTACAGAAGTACACTGCTTCAGAGATGAAAGAAGCATCAAAAGAATACGAGAGAATTAAGTGAGGATTGGACATATGAGTATTCTGATAAAAGATACAACAAGAGAAGAACGTGAGCGTATAGTAGCTGAATCTATTGGAAATATCAATGGTTCCTGTGATGGGTGTATGTCCGGTCTGGCAGATATGTACCAGGATTATATTGATGGTAAGAAGGAAATAAAAGATATCAATATGGAATTCAGGGCTCACTATGAATCTGGAGTTGATGGACCTGAGAAAACTGATTGTGGTTATAAGGCATATTGATAGTGTAGAGGATTAATGTAATGGAAATATCAAAAGCTGATTGGAAACTTTTTAGGGAGAAACTTCCTGAATGGCAGGAAGGATATATGGCAAAGCTGAGTAAGGAATATATTGAAATCCTTAGTAGAGACCTGAATCCTTCTGATAATTTCTGGGAACTAGAGCAGAGAATAAAAGAGGATAAGAAGAAACCTGGGGTCAGCCTCAGTTTAGAAAAACGAAATGTGTTATATGATGTAGTAGCACTCATAAGGGATGGGGCCATTACTGAGGAAGACTTAGCTGGCTTCAGCGAAGAATTTAGATATGAAGTTAAGGGATACATAAAGAGATTCAGATAAGGAGTACATGATTATGAAGACATTAGTAGCATATTTTACAGCAACTGGAACTACAGGTGTTATTGCAACAGAACTTGCAAAGGCAATCAATGCTGATGCTTATGAGATTGTACCGGTTGAACCATACACAAATGATGATCTTAATTGGAGAGATAAGAGTTCCAGAAGTTCTATAGAAATGCAGGATGAGTCTAGCAGACCTGCTATCGGTGGTGAAAATATCGAAAATATGGATCAGTATGATGTGATATTTCTTTTAGCTCCTAATTGGTGGGGAATCTATCCTCACATTATGAATACATTTCTAGAAAGCTATGATTTTTCAGGTAAGAAGATAGTACTTATCGGAACATCTGGAATGAGCGGTTTTGGTAAGACGGTTGATAAGCTTAAGGTGAGTGCTCCTGGAGCTGATATTATCGAGGGTATTATGGTTCATAGTAGCAAATTCACTGATAGGATAAAGAAAGTAGCTGAGAAATATTTGTAAGAAAAATGTACGAATCGAGGAATAAGATTTATGCTTAGAGGATATAATTATAATGGACGATAATAAAAGAAGATGGCTCTATTCCAGGGATAATCTGATGTTCAAGATAAGGAGATTTTTTATATGGAACTTAAGTTATATATGTTTGAAACATGTCCATATTGCCGAAAGGTAATAAATGAAATTGAAATGAGTGGTCGTACAGATATAGAGTTTCATAACATTCATGAAAACGAATTGGATAGACTGGAACTTATAAGTATAGGTGGAAAACAGCAAGTACCATGCCTTTTCATAGATGGGAAACCAATGTATGAGAGTGACGATATAGTCGAGTGGTTGAAGGCTAATCCTCAGACATGACTGTAATATAGTGTTGTTGTCAATACAGATTACAAAATAATACAGAATAAGAATGGAAACACGCTAATAACGTGCAATTGAGATTTAGCGTATTTTTATTATGCAAAGAATAAAAAAATACAATTCGCGACATCTTATTTTCCATTTACAACAGATTTTGTATATGTATTCTCTGGCGGGTGTATTATCCAATCATCAAATAAAACAAAAGCGAATACATCGCAGAATATAAAAGAAGAGAGAGGATACGACAATGACAAATACAGTTATGAATACAAATAAGAAAGAATCAAAGCTTCAGGCTATTTTTAAGGATGATAATCCTAAGTTATCATTGATACTAAATGCAATCACAGCAGCAATCTGGGTGTTTATTACGGCAATGAATCTTTATTCGCTTAATGAATATGCTCATGTAAATACATTCAGTCCATATTTTACTGGAGCTTTGGCACTCTTTTACATTGGAATGACACTTGGATGTGCATGCAAGTATGCTAAGGTTAAGAAGCTTG
>JAILEL010000087.1 GCA_024687845.1 Eubacterium sp. | reverse complement strand
TCCCTGCTTCGCATTGTAGAAAGTAAACTGCAATAATCATCCGGAAGTGCAACATTTGCGAACTCATCAAGCATAAATGTCACATGAATCGGAAGTCTTCCACCGCAGTTAAAATCTGCCTGATAATAGAGTTCCTGGAATATCTGTGTGTATAGCATTCCTATAATGAAGTTGTATGACTTATCATTATCCGGTATTACACAGAACCTTGCTCAGATTAAAGCTCTTTTCAAGGATACCTGGGAAACAATTCCAGGCAACTGTGATACGCTTATCTATCTCGGTGGAAATGAGCAGAGCACACATAAATATATATCTGAACTGCTTGGAAAAGCCACTATTGATAAGCGTACAAATGGAGAAACAAGAGGTCGTCAAGGCAGCTCTTCAAGGAACTATGATGTACTTGGAAGAGAACTTCTGACACCTGATGAGGCAAGAAAATTTGAGAATGAAAAGTGTCTTATTTTTATACGAGGATTTGATCCTATTATGGATGAAAAGTATAAACCAATGGGACATCCAGCCTTCAGTCAGACCGCTGATGGAGGAGCAGAGCCTTATGTTCATACGCGGTGCAGTAATACTATAGCGACTAAAGAATATGAGATTCTTACACCAGAGTCACTGAAATATTACGAAGGTCTTGCTGAAAAGGGTGAAAATGTATTTATTGATAAACTCAGTATGGATGAAATGACAATCCTCAGTGAAGTCGGAGTTCAGAGAAAGCTCATGAATAACGATGAGAAGGAAGCAAGGGCAAAGATGTACGAAGAGGTTGAATCTAGCCTTGAGTATGTTGATCCTGCTGCAGAGGAAGAAATCGTAGTCGATATGAATAAGGTGATGAAGGAAGAACAGGAAGCTGATAAGAAGGTTGATGCAAAGCTAATGGATAATTCTAAAACTAATCGAAAGAAGCGTAATGGGATTAATAAAAGAAATCAGCAGCTCAAGTATCCATCCGAAGCATTCAGTGATGAATCAAGATATAATGCAGATCGATTTGAAAAAGATCTGGCAGATAACAAGATAAGCGTTGATTCAGGAACTTCCGATTCGGGTTCGAATGCATCTGGTGGAAATGCCAGAGTGATTCATAAGAATGTGGGTCCTGAAGCGACTCTTATCGGGGCTAAAAAGTCTGATGAAGCTGCAAAGAATAAAGAATCTGAGTCAGAGAGAAAGAGACGTATAGAGGAATATAATAAGCTTAGAACGGGAGACACACTTCCTGAGATTATCGGGAATGACACACTGGTTAGCAGAATAGGTCAGTGGCATTATTCAGAAGAGCAGAAAGCTGAGATGCATATGGCATTTGAAGTGGGAATGTCTTCAGAACTTATACTCGAATTCTTTTATCCTGATATGCCAGTAGTTGCTATGAGAAAAATAATAAATGGGTATAAGAATACAGATGGTAAAAAGAGACAAAATAAATAGTGTTACTTAAAGATTTGATTGATACTACAACCGGGAGACGTCCCGTTTTTATAGATGAATAAATCTTCGATGAGTAAAAATTATCGGAGTCAGGACAGAACACCTGAAGACTTTATGACAAGCATAGAGATTGCGAGAAAAGCCATATAGTCCGAAGGTGTTCTTTTTCTGTTATCAGATACAGCGAAATAATATTTTTCAAATGATAAGGAGAAAGAAAATGAAGAATAAGAATAGGTTTTTTAAGAATATGAAAACAAAGGTTGTTTCACTTGCGGCTACGGCTGCTGTTATCCCAACAATGCTTCCAAGTGTAGTTTATGCAGCGGGAGATACTTCTTCTGTAACTGCACCACTGGACAGCCTTAAGACACTTGTTATTGCCATAATCGGTGCGGTAGGTGTGATTATCCTTGCAAAGAATGTAATGGAGTTTGCTCAGGCTTATCAGCAGCAGGATTCTTCAACAATGAACTCTGCACTTAAGGGTATCGTAGCAGGAATCATGATGGCAGGTATATCAACTGTACTTTCCTTCCTTGGATATTAGACTTCTGTCGAATTTTCCGACAAAAGTATGACGAAGGGAGTGAAGATAAATGGATATATTCAAACTTGGAGATAAGATCCTTGCACTTCTTGAGATGGTATTTGGCTTCTGGAACAACCAGGTAAGTCTTGTATTTGCAATGCTGGGACAGTCACCTACGGCTTTTAAGGGTGGCGGTCCCTGGGCTGCCATAGAGAAAATCAATCCACTGTTTGTAGCAGTTGGTTCATCTTTGGTAGTTCTGTTTTTTGTAATCGGCTTTTGTGCTGAGAGTGTAGATATAAAAGAGGATATGAGATTCGAAACAATTCTCAGAATGCTTATAAGAGTGGGAATAGCCGAATGGCTTGTAACCAATAATGTAACGATAATGAAAGCATTCTTTACGACTATAGGAAATATAGTCAATTCGATGTCAGCCGGTAGTGTGTCGGAACTAAAAATCGATAGTGCTCAGGCAGATATAATAAAGGATCTCGGCTTTGGAGAGAGTCTTGTGATGCTGATACTTACAGCTCTGCTCTCAATAGTGATCATAATATGCGGATTCTTTATCATATACACAGTATACTTCAGATTCCTCAAGCTTCTGGTAATAGTTCCTCTTGGTTCTATCGCCTTTTCAACTCTTGGAGGAAACAGAACAGTAGCAAATACGGCAGCAACTTATGCAAAGCATTTCCTGGCTGTAACATTTGAGGCTGTCACGATGGCTATAGCAATAGTGGTATGTAATGCATTTATCAATGCGGGACTGCCAACATTTACCGGAAGTTATTCGGACTGGGCTAAAACCCTTATATACCTGTGCGAGATGACATTTTCTATAGCAATGACTGTGGGATTTGTAAGAGGGGCTCAGAACCTGACAAGCAAAGTGTTTGGATTGTAAGGAGGAAAAACATATGCAGAATTTATTTGAGATTAAGGACTGGTTTGGCGAGACACAGAATGTATCTCTGGAGATTAACCAGTACATGAATAATGACAACATTTACATCGGGCTTAGTCTTCCGGATGAGGAAGATGAGTTTTATGGAGATGTGACAGTTAATCTGTCGAATGAGCTGCCACCATACTGTGGTTATCTGGATGTGGATGGTATTCCGAGTATAGAGGATTTCATCAAGGAAAATAAGCTTGGTGAAGATACCGGTCTTAAGAAACAGAGTGGATTCGTAGAATACCCGCTTTATATTTTCAATCCGGAGAAGCTTAGAGAGATATGTCCGAAGCAGACCGAGAGGTACGAGAAGGATATGAGAGCAAAGGGTAAGCTCACAGATGCTGAGATGAACATCCTGACAGATAGGAAGGTGAGATCATGATTATAGAAATTAATAAGGATATAGATAAATACCAGGAGAGTATAGTTCTTGGTCTTACCGCGAGGCAGCTTATATTTTCTATTGCCAGCATTATAGTTGGCGGTGGTATTGTTCTCCTTCTCTATAAGTATATAGGACTCACAGGGGCTGCATATATTGCAGTTCCCTGTATAGCACCTATAGCACTTGAAGGGTTTTATTCTTACAACGGAATGAGCTTTATGCAGTACTGGATGAGAAAGATACATTTCATGATAGGTAACAGGACACTGACCTATATCTCAACTGAGAGTGAGTCTGAAATCCAGAAGTATAAGCTTCAGGAGAATAACACTAAGGCTAAGAAGGGCAAAAAAGAGACAAATGAAATAAATGAAGATATTAAATCAGAAGGCAGTAACAATAGCAATAAGGAGGAGTTTGAAGCTATGAAGAATAAGATGAAGAAGACTATTATTGGAACAATTATCGGTGTAGTGCTCGCTGTGATCGGTGCAGTGGCATATAAGTATTTCAGAGGGTAACTAGAAATCATATACCCACGGGTGGATGAGGTGGGCATTAACAGGAGGAAATAAAAATGGGAATATTAAAAGATGGCTTTAAGGAGTTGAAGAAGGCCAGTGAGCCTCTTTATAGAAGTCCTAAGTCGATACAGGAAACAATAGAGATTATGGCAGTAGCGGAGAATGGAATATTTGAGGTTTCGAAGAATCATTTTTCTAAGAGCTATAAGTTTCAGGATATAAACTATACTACTGCTACAGAGAATGAGCAGATAGGAATCTTTGAGAGATACTGCAAGTTTCTTAATTCTCTGGACTGTAATTTTAAGATAACAGTCAATAATAAGAATAAGAACATGATGGCTCTCAGGGAGTACATACTGCTTGCATATACAGGTGATATCTATGATAAGTTCAGAAAGATCTATAACGATATCATTGAAGAGAAAATCATGGAAGGCAGACAGGGAATCGAGCAGGAGAGGTATCTTACACTTACCATCGAGAGAAAGAATTTTGAGGAAGCAAAGGCCCAGTTTGCAACACTGGAGGCAACAATTCATAAGGCATTCATAGAGCTTGGTGCTGAGATAGTACCTCTTACTGGAAATGAGAGGCTTAAGGTGCTACATGATTTCTATCATCTTGGAGATGAGGATTCATTTGACTTTGATATACGTAGTGCGAAGAAGGTGGGTGCTGATTTTAAGAATGATCTCTGTAATGGAATGCTTAAGTTCTTTCCGGATCATTTTGAAGATGAAAGTAAGTTCTGCAGGGCGCTCTTCATTAAAAAGTATCCAAGCAGTCTTTCCGACAGATTCATAAATGAGATCACATCACTTCCGGTTCATTCTATAACGAGTATAGATGTGGTTCCAGTCCCGAAGGATCTGACTACCAAAACACTTCAGAAGAAGTATCTTGGTATTGAATCTGATATCATAAAGCAGCAGAGAGTCCGTAATAGAAATAACGACTTCTCCACTGAGATATCCTATGCGAAGAGAACTGAGAAGAAGGAGATTGAAGAAATCATGGATGATGTCAGAGAGAATGACCAGTGCCTCTTCTATGTGGCAGTTACAATCATCATTATGGCAGAGTCCAAGGAAGAGCTGGAAAGCATGACCGAGACAGTTGAGACTATCGGAAAGCGTAACAGCTGCACCATAGAAACACATTTTCTGAAGCAGAGGGAAGCACTTAATACTGCACTTCCGATAGGCGTAAGACAGGTAGAGACAATGAGAACAATGCTTACTCAGAGCCTTGCTGTGCTTATGCCTTTTAACGTTCAGGAACTTAATGATAATGGTGGTAATTACTACGGCATAAATCAGATAAGCAAGAATATCAATGTCGGTGATCGTAAGATGCTGATCAATGGTAATGGCTTTGTGTTCGGTGTTCCAGGTTCAGGTAAGTCGTTCTTCTGTAAGATGGAAATGGGATCTGTTTTTCTTCAGGGCGAAGATGAAATTATAATAATAGATCCTATGAATGAGTACTTCGACATAGCCTATACTTATGGAGGAACCGTAGTAAATATGTCGACGTACACAGACAACTATGTTAATCCACTTTCAATGGATGTTTGGAATCTTGATGTAAATGATACTAAGGGCTGGATACGTGAGAAAGGCGAATTTATGCTTGGTCTTTGCGAGCAGTGTATCGGTGACAGCCTTAACTCAAGGCAGAAGTCTATTATAGATAGATGCGTGAGAAAGCTTTATACAGATATAGCAAAGTTGCCTTCAGATGAAAGGTATATTCCGATAATGGAAGACTTCTATAATCTGCTTCTATCTCAGACTGAAGAGGAGGCAAAGGATATAGCACTTTCGCTCGAACTTTTTGTAAGAGGCTCCCTTAATATCTTCAATCATCAGACTAATGTTGATGTAGATAATCGGTTCACTGTATATGGTATCAGAGATCTTGGAACAGAACTTAGTCCTATAACTATGCTTGTTATGATGGAGTCAATCCAGCAGAGAATAGTTGAGAATGGTCAGCGTGGAAAGGCAACCTGGCTTTATATAGATGAATTTCATGGGGCGAGACGTTCCGCCGCCTAATAAGCGGTGGGGTCAGCAGTGCCCACCGATAAGGTAAAACTGCTGATACAACTGATATAGTGTTGTTCAAATGATAGGGTAACGCCTTGAAGGGACACGCATAAACTACCCATCTGCATGAGTAGCCGTGTAAGGCGAAATTGTAGTCATAGCTGGGATGAAGAGCAAAAAGCCAATCCTAACAGAGAGATATATGCTGAAGATATATAAATCATTGGTTCAAAAGTGGCTAGAGCCCACCCGTGAGAAATTATCTAAGTATTATATGAGCTGAGGAAAGGTCTATAGAGGTATAGGCTGTTGGTGATTATGTAGCGTAGCTGTATATGGTGAGTATCCACAAAAATGCAGTGTGGGGACGAACCGACGATTTAAAGGGTCTAAAATTCGAATACATCGAAAGGTGTATGCCAATGGTTTGGCGTCAACTACCGACAAGTAGGGGCGTGGAAGTGAAAGTCGGAATATCGTTAAAGGCGATATATAGTTGGCAGGCTCAAAGGAGGCACCTAAGTACAGTACATAGCACTATATTGGAACGTCGAAAGCAACGAACAGATAGCGGTTACACACGCAGTGACCTGTTGATAAGGAAAGCACTGGGAGTACCTTTGTATAACTTATCTTAATCGTTGTGAGAGCGGAGGCATGAGCTATGAAGCTCTTGTAATGAGAGTGGAGCAATAGCCTCTAGTGGGATGGTTGTTAAAGTTCGCAACCAATAAAAAGAGTTATAAAAATAATGTAGTTAACACACATAGGTTCGGGTATGACTAACAGAAACACATACTTGCGAAAGTGAGGTGATGTTGACTATGCAAAGAAAGGACTTGTTAAAGAAAAGCAGTATCCGAAATGCTGAATACTATAACATGATAGTTATTCAGGACAAACTATATCAGGATAGTGCAAATGGAAAAGTATTTACAGATTTAATAAGCATAATTAGTTCTGATGCTAATATAAAAATGGCATACCGTAACTTGAAAAGCAATAAGGGTAGCGGAACTGCGGGAGTCGATGGAAAGACATTTGATAATCTCGCAGAGCTAACCGAGGCAGAGCTTGTAAGTAAGGTAAAGGATAAGATATTTAATTATCAGCCCAAAGCGGTAAGAAGAGTATATATACCTAAACCAAATGGAAAACTAAGACCTCTTGGAATTCCGACTGTCATAGATAGAATCGTTCAGCAATGCGTATTGCAAGTAATGGAGCCTATCTGTGAAGCAAAGTTCTATGAGAAAAGTTATGGGTTCAGACCAAATCGAAGTACAAAAAATGCAGTCGCAATGTGTTATAAATTCGCACAGCATGATGGGTTTCATTATGTGGTTGATGTTGATATCAAAGGTTTCTTTGATAATGTTAATCATGCAAAACTGATTAAGCAAATATGGACTTTGGGGATACAAGATAAAAATCTTATTTGTCTTATTGGGAAAATGCTAAAAGCTCCCATTGAGGAGAAACATGGCAGATTCCTTCCAACCAAAGGAACACCACAAGGTGGAGTACTAAGTCCTCTGCTTGCCAATATAGTTCTTAATGAATTGGACTGGTGGGTGGCTAGTCAGTGGGAAAATATGAAAGTCAATAATCCGTTACCGAGTGATATAACAGTCAACAGGAATGGGTCGCTTAACAAAGGAAATTTATATACACGCTTGAGAAAAACAAGACTGAAAGAATGTCACATAGTTAGATATGCTGACGATTTCAAAATATTCTGCAAGACATATGGAGATGCGGTTAAGTTGAAATGTGCCGTAGAACAATGGCTGATGGATAGATTATGTTTGGAAACATCCAAGGAAAAATCTAAGATTACTAATCTGAAAACCAACTATAGTGAATTCTTAGGGATAAAGTTTAAGCTCATTCCGAAAAGTAAAAAGTGGGTAATAAAATCACACATGACGGATAAGGCTATAGGAGCGCAACAGAAAAAGCTAAAGAAAGCAATAGCAGAAGCGTGTAGGTCGCATGCTAATGAGCAATCACAGCATGATGCAATAATCTCTTACAATCAGATGGTTGTAGGAATTCATAATTATTATGATATGGCAACAATGATATGTGAGGATGTACATAGGATTTTCCCTTCAATAGATAGAACAATGAAAACAAGGGTCAATTCCAGACAGTCGCTTACAAGAGATGCTCCAGAGAAATTAAAGGGCGGAATGGACGAGTATTTCTATTTGAAGTACAAAGATTCAAAGCAGATAAGATTTCTCAATGGAATGATTATAGTTCCAGTTGCTTACTGTCGCACAAGACATCCAATGTGCCATAGCCCTTCAGTTAATAGGTATACTGCTGAAGGGCGTGAAGAAATACATAAAATGTTGTCAAAATATGATTATGCTGATGTGTTATATAAACTTGCGACTGATAATAGCATAACTGAGAGTGTTATTTTTACGGATAACATGCTTGCAAGGTTTGTAGCTGTTAAAGGCAAATGTGAGCTTTCAAAACTTAAACTGAGATATGAAGATGTTGCATGTCATAGACTTATTCCAAAGGATAAGGGCGGTAATGATGAATACAAGAATCTTAGAATAGTACATAAAGATGTGTTGAAACTAATATATTTGAATGATGTAAATACTATAAATGAATTACTAGATGTACTTGACTGTAGAAGTTCAGCAAAACTAGTGAAGCTTAACAAGTGGCGTGAAAATGTAGGAAATAATCCTATAAATCTAATCAAGCTAAAACAATCTTTGAAATAACTACATTAAGAATGGAATAACTCTTCCCATGGAACGCCGTGTGCAGTGAAAGCTGCTTGCACGGTGCGGCGCGGGGCGAAAGGCGTGAAAGCGCCTGACCTATCGCGATTGCTGCTGAATTCAGAATACTCAGCAAAGTATCTTCAGCAGCTTTGGAAGAAGGTCAGAAAACAAGGTGGTCTTTGTACCGGAATAACTCAGAACGTTGTTGATTTGCTTCAGAATTATACAGCAACTACAATGCTTGCAAACTCTGAGTTCGTGGCACTTTTGAAGCAGGCAAATACTGATAGTGTAAAGATGGCAGAAGTTGTTGGAATATCACAGGCGCAGCTTAGATATGTAACTAATACAGCA
>JAILEL010000084.1 GCA_024687845.1 Eubacterium sp. | reverse complement strand
GGAAACGCTTGAAGAAACAACCGTCATGATTTGTGAGACCGTAGCTATAAAAAAGATAATCAAGGAAAATGACTCATTCAAAGATGTATGGATTTATCTTTTGGAAAGTGCACTGAGGTATAAGATATATAGGGAGAACGGTTTCCTTATTGAAAATGCAACTGAAAGATACATACATTTTAAGAAACTATATCCTGATTTAAGCGAAAGAGTACCGCAGAGACATATAGCAACATACCTTGGTATCGCCCCAGAATCTCTCAGTAGAATTAGAGGTGCGATGAAGGAAGATTAAACAGGAATATTAATGATAAATTTTATATATGTATTGTCATAATATTTTGCTACTCTAAGGGTGTTGCAAAATAATAGCTGTTTTTATTTTGCGAGATTATGAAAAATAAAGGTGGTCTACTTATCAAATTACTTATCAAAATTGATTGAGTAAAGACCGCTTTTTACCGATTATGACAGTTGTGATAAAATGCAGGAAAGCTAGATTTTGTGCACCTTACAGCTCTATACCGACCAAGAAAAGCTCGAATGAAAACTCCCCCCATAAGTAACAAAATACCTTCTCCAAAAGAGCGTGTCTACCCCGACACGCTCTTTTACTGTCTAGAGTTTATGCGGGTTTGAAGGGTATGGACGTAGTTTTAAAAACCACATGCAAGGTCCGATATTATGTCTACTGAGCCAATTACTTATCCAATTGAAACGAAATTTCTGCAAGGATTTTAATTTGTTACTTTTAAGTGTAACAAAAAAGAAGTGAAAATAGTTTACATAAGATATTTGTTTAAAACATCCAATTATGGGTGTTTTTTTGTTTATTGAAGTTTTTCAGGAAATATTTGATAGTGACATATTCTGGCATGTTCTTCTCTTTTTTGATCGTTGAATGAAAAAGTAAACGCAATGCTTTGGTGAAATTTATGATTATAAACCTTATATTTGCCAGGAATAAGTGTTTTAGAGTACAATAGTTATAGAAAAACTGTTGTTATTAGCATTATTCCAGACACAACAAAAAGACGGCATTGAAAAAGTTTGAAATTATAACTGCAACCCCGTCTCAGCTGACATATTAAAACTATCTGACTGGACTTAGGTTGGATATTTATTTCTTGGTTAGCGAAGGTGTCAATAGAACTTCATCGGGTGGAATCGGAGTAAGTTCTAATGCTGACAACAGTTTTTTCTGTTCTTTAGAAGTCATTAATTCAAAAGGAGTTTTGTTTCCGTATTCTTCACGATAATAGCTATTTATATGACGTGTTATCAGATGTATTTGTTCAGTTGTATATAGATTTAAGTCTGTGTGTTTAGGGATTATCCTGCGAATTAAAGTATGATTCTTTTCAACGTGTGGTTTCTGCCATGAGGCTTGTGGATCACAATAAAAAATTCTTGTTCTAGGGCAGCCATTACTTGTATATTCAAGTCTTTCAGGATCTTTAAATTCAACACCATTATCAGTAAGGATTACGGGGAAAAGTTTTCTGAATGTGGCTAAGCCTAACAGTTCAGTAAGGTTATCAAATACGTCTAGCACAGATACTTGATTACATCTAGGGATAAGGAAAATAGGCATAAAGTCAGCATTTGTCATAATCATAGTCAGTAATACTTTGCCACCTCCATAACGTTTTCCTTTTACTGTATCCATTTCAACTACAGGATAGTCAGGATGTTCCTGCATAAATGATTTAAAATCTTCATAAGTACGTCCTTGACGATACTTGTACTCCATTTTAGTAAGAACTTTAGGTTGCTTCCTTTTTCTATAAACTACTTTTTTAGGAAGATCAATGTTACGAACTTTGAAAACACTTGCATCGATGTAATTATATAGTGTTTTTTCAGAAACTTTTATTTCATCAGCGTGAGTTGTGCAAATGTGATTTAGAGATTGTTCAACTTTTTGTGTCCATACTTATATACTAACACCAATTATTGTGGGTTGTGGTTTAGCGTGTTATGCATTTAATAACGATGGGATAAAGTCAAAACTTTATGGTTTTCCCGTGTTCAGATTAGGGTATGCTTATACTATAATTCAGATTATCGTATCTTTTACAATTAGTTTTATTTGTAGATACTACAAAGTTTCAAATTGGATACCTATAGTCATAAGCGTGGTACTATTGGCATTTACTCTTATTGGTGTTGTTGCTGTAGATAATGCAAAAGACATTATTGAGAAGCAGGAAATACAAGACGCATATAAAACAAAAACAGTTGAGACATTTAGAGTGAATATAGATTCTTTACGAAATAGAAGTGCTGATTCAGAAATAAATAAGGCAATTGAAAAGCTTGCTGAGGAGTTTAAGTTTAGTGATCCGGTTTCGAATGATGCTGTAAAAGAAATTGAGATGTTGATTAATTCTAAAGTCACGGAGCTTAAGAATGCTATAAACGATAGTGCTGTTTGCTTACCATTGATTTCTGAAATAAGTGACCTGCTAAAAGAAAGAAATGCGATTTGTAAGGCTTCTAAATAACCGAGAGGAGATAAAAGCATGGCTGTATTTAAATGTAAAATGTGTGGTGGTGAACTACAGATAGCTGAAGGAATGACAGTATGTGAATGTGCTTATTGTGGAACGACGCAGACATTACCTAAGTTAAACACCGATAAGCGTGAAAATCTATATGATAGAGCAAATCATTTTCGTAGAAATAATGATTATGACAAAGCTATGACAATATATGAGCAAATACTAAATGAGGATTCCTCAGATGCAGAAGCTTACTGGTCTCTAGTTTTATGTAGGTATGGTATTGAGTATGTAGAAGATCCGACAACACATAAAAGAGTTCCGACAGTTAATAGAGCTCAGTATAAAGCGAAGCTTTAGGGGGATTTAGAAAAAAATTTTCGTATAATTTGTCATTTTATTATATAATGTATATATGTTCGAAATTTCAAAGAAATATAGAAGTTTTAATATAGAAGTTTTTAATATAGAAGTTTTAATATAGAAGTTTTAATATAGTAGATCCTTTCAGCGTCTAATTATATGTAAACGGAGGAAAAGCAATTTGAAAAAATACTTCGAGAGTATCAGTTCTAACAATCTGAGACGAAACATCTTTACTATTTTCGGAATGCTCTTTAATGTTTTGATGGCTTTTCTTATGTATAAGACAGGCCTTCCATTCTATTTCGATACAATTGGAACTATTGTGGTTACTGTCCTGGGTGGAGTCTTCCCGGGTATATTAACTGCGGTCATGTCTAATGTATTATGTTCCTTATTTAATCCCCATGCTTTATATTTTACAGTCATAAATGCTATTATTGCTCTTTGTACTTCGTGGATAGTAAATAGAAGCAATAAAAATAAGGTTTTTCGTTTGATTTTCCTTGTATTATCTCTGGCAATTATAAGTGGCAGTCTTAGCGCATTTATTCAGTGGCAGTTATATGGTGGTCCCCAGAATGAAGGTATAGCTGCTGTAGTAAATGGAATCAGGGAATCATCTGGTATATCACCTTTTCTTATATACCTGTTTATAAATATTATTATAAATATTATCGATAAGGGTATTTCTGTTCTTATAGCTCTTCTAATTTTGTGGTTCCTTCCAGGCTCAATAAAAAATAATTTACTAAACAGCAGATGGAAGCAGAGGTCATTATCCAGAGAAGAAAAAAAGGACTTATATAAGTGGAGTAAGGATGTTAATCATTCTGTACGTACAAGGATAATACTCCTTATCAGTATCATTTCTTTCTTACTTATGGTAATCATAGTAGTTGGTACATCTCTATTCTCAAATCATGTGAAAAGTGAACGAATATCGGCTTTGGAAAATGTTACGAAACTCTCTGCTGAATTAATTGATGCAGATATGGTGGATGAATATATTGCGACTAACGGTAGTGTAGAGGGCTATGAAGAAACCAGGGATTTGCTTTATAAGGTAAAAGATACTTCCACCTATATAGATAACCTCTATGTCCTTAAATTCACAAAGGATGATGGATGCTACTATATATTTGAAATAGTAGGAGAGGGAGAAGAATTACATTCCCCTTCAAAAAAAGTATTTAATATAGAAGAATATGAAAGCATTCTGGCAGATTTAAAAGCGGGTAAGGAGATTACACCATTAGAAGAAGGTAACCTTTTTTATTGGAATATAAGGGTTTTCAATCCTGTATATAATGATGAAGGTCAATGTGTCTGCTATACAATTGCAGATATATCCATGGATCTTATGGCTGATTATAACAGGATATTTTTATTCAAAATGATAATTATACTGGCTGGCTTTATTATACTTATGATGTCAGGGGCAATATGGTTTACCGATATGTTTACTGTATATCCAATAAACAGTATAGCATCAATGATTGATGGTTTCGTTGAGGTAAAGGATGATCAGGAAAAATTAGATGCCCAGGTCAGAAAGCTCAGAAAACTTGATATACGTACTGATGATGAAATAGAGAAAATGTATATTTCTCTATGTAAGATGGCAGCCAGTACAGCTGAGCAGATGAGAGAGATAAGATACTATACTGAATCTACAGCAAAGATGCAGAATGGTATTATCATAACAATGGCAGATATGGTTGAAAGCAGGGACTCGGATACAGGAGCTCATATTCAGAAAACAGCAGCTTATGTAAGGATTATTCTTAATGGGCTTAAGAAGAAGGGCTATTATGCTGAAAAGCTGACTCCAAAATATATGGCTGATGTTGAGATGTCAGCCCCACTTCATGATGTTGGAAAGGTAAATATACCAGATAGCGTTTTAAATAAACCTGGAAAGCTTACCCCTGAAGAATATGAAATCATGAAGACCCATACCACTGCAGGAAAGAAAATAATAGAAAAGGCAATAAGCACTGTAAAGGGTGAAAGCTACCTTAGAGAAGCAAGAAATATGGCAGGATATCATCATGAAAGATGGGATGGGAAAGGATATCCTGAGGGACTTCATGGAGAAGTAATACCATTATCTGCCCGTATTATGGCGGTAGCGGATGTGTTTGATGCCCTTGCATCTCCACGTGTATATAAGCCTGCATTTCCATTTGAAAAAGCCATTGCCATAATTCAGGAAGGAGCAGGAACACAGTTCGATCCTAAATGTGTTGAAGTCTTTATGGATTCCTTAGATGAGGTAAAAGAGGTTCTTAAAAAATATCAAGATCCTGATGGAGGAAATCTTTAATAATGAGAATAAATAATAAAAGACTAGCCGGATTAGCGGCTTCTATGGTCTGTGCATTATTCCTTATATCAGGACCGGAGTATATCAGTAATGCAGGAAGGCATGATATAAATACGGCGGGTAAACAGGATATAAGCACAGTCGAAGGGAAGAAGGATTCGACTATATCTGAAACAGAAAAGAATACCGACCAGGAGATAAAAAGTGGAGGAGGCTATGCAGTTACAGGACAGATTCCTGATACTGGCTATACAGCCCTTCTTTATGATGCCACAAACGGACTTCCCTCCTCAGATGCAAATTATGTAATGTGCGATTCTGACGGATATATGTGGATAGGTGGATACAGCGGTGTCATGCGTTATGACGGAGTATCCTTTGACACTATGGATAAATCTCTGGGAATTACCAGCGCCAGAGGTATGTTTGAAGATAGCAGGGGAAGACTTTGGTTTGGAACAAATGATAATGGTGTAGTGGTTATGGATAATGGCCAGTTTTTATATTTTACATATAAAGAAGGACTGCCATCTTCTTCCATAAGAAGCTTTGAAGAGGATGACCAGGGAAATATATTTATAGCTACAACTGCGGGAGTTTCCTATGTCGATACCGATATGAAGCTTCATACCATAAATGATGAAAGAATCATAAACTCCAGAGTATTAAGGCTGGATGCTGATGAAGAAGGAACTGTATATGGACAGACTAAGGATGGGAATGTTTTTTCCATAAAGGATTGCCTTGTAGCTGACTTTTGCTCTTGTGAAGAATTTGGTGAAGAGAGGGTAGGTTCCATACTGGCAGACCCTAATAATCCAGGATATGTATATATGGGAACCACCAGCGGTAATATATTTTATGGCCAGTTGGATGAGGAGCCAGCTCAGATGCTGAAGATAGATACATCGCCACTTATTAATATTCACTGGATCAGCTATTCCTGTGACAGAATCTGGATTGCTTCAACTACACAGTTAGGATATCTGGACCAGGATAATACATTCAGACTTGTGGATGATATACCTGTAGACAGTGGTATAGAGATGATAACCTCAGATTATCAGGGAAATATCTGGGTGGCTTCATCAACTCAGGGAGCCATGAAAATTGTAGCAGGAAATTTTATAGATCTGTTTGACAGAGCTGATATTTCTGATGAGGTGGTAAATGTAACTTATTTGTATGAGGGACTCCTTTATATGGGTACTGATCAAGGTCTTATGATCATGGATGAGAATTTCAATATGGTAGAAAATGACCTTACAGATTATATTGGAAATACCAGGGTAAGATGCATTGATAGTGATAAGGAGGGCAACCTCTGGTTATCTGTATTCACAGGTGGACTGGGACTGGTAAAGCAAAGTCCGGATGGAAAGATAGTAAGTATAACAGAGGAAGATGGACTGCCTAGTAATGAAGTCAGATGCACTTATATTTCCGATGAGGGAAATGTTTATGTAGCCACAAATGGTGGGCTTGCTGTTATAGAAAATATGAAGGTAACCCAGTGCATAGACGAAGAAGACGGGATTAAGAATACAGTATTTATGACAGTGGCCCTTGGAGATGACGGCAAGATATATGTAGGAACCGATGGTGATGGTGTTTACATTATTGATGGAGATGAGATATCACATATTGGCAGAGATGAGGGACTAAGCAGTGATGTGGTAATGAGGATACAGAAGGATAGAGATAAGAATCTTTTGTGGATTACCACTTCCAATTCCATTTGTTACTTAAAGGATGGAGATATCCATAATGTATCGACTATTCCATACACATATAATTATGGTATATATCCTGACGCAAATGGAAATTATTGTATACTTTCTTCCAGTGGTCTTTATGTGGTTGATTCAATAAAAATGATAAATGATGATATTGTGGATCATAGTTTATATTCTGTTGAGGAAGGTTTAAGTGGAAGTCCTACCACATATGCCTACGCTGAGCTTGACGAAGATTATAATCTTTATATACCTACGAGAAATGGGGTAAGCAAGGTAAATATTAATCATTTCTATAATACAAGCAGGGATATTAAGCTGGGAGTCAGCTCCATATATTGTGACGACCAGAAACTTATGCCAGATAAAGATGGAAGATATGTGATACCAGCAAAAACAGAGCGTATCATAATAACACCGTCTATTCTTGATTATACTATGTCTAATCATATAATCCGACTTTATCTGGAAGGAAGCACAGACAGCGGTATTACATATAAAAAGGATAAGCAGACAGCTCTGGAATATACCGGTCTTAAATATGGGGATTATGTACTTCATATCCAGACCATAGATGATAAAACTGAAAAAGTATTGCAGGATGAGACCTTCAATATAACAAGGAAGCCTAAGATTAGTGAACTGCTTCTTACAAAGGTCTTAATTGGATTCTTTGCTATACTCTTAACCGTCTTCATTGTATGGAGAATCCTCCTGGGAACAGTTATAAGAAAACAGTATGACCAGATAAGGCAGTCAAGAGATGAGGCGGAGAGGGCCAGCTCTGCCAAGTCCAGATTCCTGGTTAATATGTCACAGGAAATAAGGAGTCCTATAAATACAATTATAGGGATGGATGAAATGATACTTAGAGAGGATGCAAGTGATGTTCCAAAGGAGTATCATGATTCAGTCATGAATTATGCTGATGATATTAGAAATGCATCGGATGTGCTTCTTAACATGGTAAATGATCTTCTGGACATATCCAATATTGAAGCAGGTAAGATAAACCTGATTGAACAGGAATATAATGTTTCTGAACTGTTACATATGATTATTTCAAAGACAAAATTCAGAAGGGAAGAAAAGGGACTTTCATTTAATATTGATATAGACCCTATGCTGCCTACATCTTTATATGGAGATGAGGAGAAAATAAGGCAGATACTCCTGAATCTTCTGACTAATGCGGCTAAATATACCGATAAGGGTGGAATAAGCCTGAAGATAGAAATGGAAGAAAAGAATGATGATATATGTAAGATAAAGTACTGGGTTAAGGATACAGGTATAGGCATAAGGCCTGAAGATATGGACAAGCTGTTTACAGCCTATGAAAACCTTGATGACGAAAGTAAGACTGTAATCCGTGGAACGGGACTTGGTCTTGACATCTCAAAAAGATTTGTTGAACTTATGGGAGGCAGTCTTGTTTGTGAAAGTGTATATGGAGAGGGCACGGAGTTTATACTGACCCTTGATCAGAGGATAGGAAATGCCATGCCTATCGGGGAATTTGATATTTATGAAGACGATTCTAATAATGGCTCCTATATTCCTCAGTTTGTTGCACCGGATGCAGATGTACTTATTGTGGATGATAACCCTATGGAACTGTCAGTTATAAAGGGACTTCTTAAAGCAACAAGAGTTTTTGTTACCATTGCTGAAAAGGGTCAGGAGTGTGTGGATAAGGTTAAGTACGGAAGATATGATATTGTATTTATAAATCAAATGATTTCTGGGATGTCAGAAATGGAAACCCTGGATGAATTAAGAAAAATTGCTCCAGACCTTCCTGTATATCTGATTACAGCAGATACCAGTCAGGGAGAGAAATTCTATAAATCAAAGGGCTTTAATGGTTATATTACAAAGCCTATTGATCCCCTTATACTGGAAAAGACCATACTAAAACATTTGCCGGAAAATATAGTTATGATACCGGAAGGAAATAATCATGGACAGGATAATTCTTGATGCCAGTAAAGAAAGGCCATGATTTATGATAGAGGATATAAAAGTAAAGAAAGACCTTAATTATGATAGATAATATGAAAGTAAAGAAAGCCTCTGAATTATAGTAGAGGATATGAAAGTAATAGCTTTAATATTAAATGCAGAATAAATAATTTTATTAGAAGGAATGATAAAAACATATGTATGATATTTTCAGACAACATCAACTGAATATTATGCTTGTGCTAAGCGGAATAAGTGGTATCATAGCTGTCTTTGTCCTGCTTTCTATTAATATGTCCAGAAAAAGGAAATTTGCACTGGGACTTCTGGAGATAAGTGCAACCTTTCAGCTTATATTTGACAGGTTTGCTTATATTTACAGGGGAGACACAAGTGATGTCGGTTATTATATGGTGAGAATCAGTAATTTTATGGTTTTCTTTATGACCATTATGACCATTTTTGCCTTCAATATATATATCATTGATCTTCTGACCAATGAGGGACACATTAAAGAAGTTCCTAAGAGATTAAAATATGTAAATATATTGCTTGGTCTGGGAGAATTATTAGTCATCATATCTCAGTTTACAGGGCTTTATTATACATTTGATGAAAATAATTGCTATCAGAGAACCCCGGGTTATTATAATATAGGTCTTTTCATACCATTTTTAGCTCTTCTTGTTCAGCTGACCTCTATTATAGAGTTTGGAAAAAAAATAAGCTGGAAAATAAGGCTGGCCCTGATACTATTTTCCATAGTTCCGATTGTGGCTGCAGCAATTCAGACATCTATGTATGGAATATCAATAAATAATATGACTGTTGTGGCTCTGGGTATAGTTCTCTATATACTTTCCTTCATGGATATGAATAAGAGTTATGAAAAGGCTCACAGGCAGGAGGTAGAGTACCTGAGGGAGCAGGAGAAGAGCATGAGTCACCTGCTGGAACAGACTGCCACATCCCTTGCTGAGGCAATAGATGAAAGCAAGTCATACTCTAAGGGGCATTCCCAGAGAGTGGCTAATTATGCCAGAGATATTGCAATACGAAGCGGTATGGATGAGGATGAAAGCGAGAAGGTATATTTTGCCGCCCTCCTGCATGATGTTGGAAAAATACTAATCCCGGATTCAGTTATATTTAATGATGAAGAGGATGATAAGGAAAATCTTGAAATAATCAAGGCTCATACAGAGGCCGGACAGAGGATACTTTCTAAAATAGAGGAATATCCTTATCTCAGTGTTGGAGCATATTCTCATCATGAAAGATATGATGGAAATGGTTACCCTAAGGGCTTAAAGGGGGAGGAGATACCAGAGATAGCAAGAATCATAGCAGTAGCTGATTCCTATGATGATATGACCTCTGCCAAGGATTACAGGGATCCATTGCCTCAGACCAGAGTAAGAGAGGAATTTATTAAGGAGGCAGGATTAAAATTTGACCCTAAGTATTCCAAGGCGGTTGCGGCTATGATTGATGATGATCCTGATTATTTGCTTAGATATGATGGACAGGGAAATGACTATTCTCATGATGAAGAGATTAACTGTGTAGACTATAGAGATGAAATATCAAGGGGTATCCTTATATCGAAAAAAATCACAAGGATTAAGTTTAACTGCCTTGATATAAGAGATGGGGATAGTGGATACTCTATGCCTGTTCTAATCCTTTTTGATTCTTTGGACAGGAGAGTTCATAGTAATCAGCAGGCTATTGTAGATACGGGCTATATGGAATTCGGTGAAATATGGTTTGATGGACATACAATATGTACAAGAGCAAGAAATATAGAGGCAGATGTAAAGGAACTTTCCAAGGGACTTGATTTATTAAAGGTAGGTAAGCGAGGCTCTGGTCAGGGAGTAAATTATGAAATTGAGGCAGGCAGATATAAGGATCACGTAAGATTAAGGATAATTGGTCCTGAAAAAGAAGTTATAGCTATAGCTGCATTACCTGACAGTGGCAGATATTCCTATGTCAGTCTTACCGGAGAAAATTGCAGGATCAGTAATATAGAGATAATTGAAACAAATGATCAGGTAGGGCCGGATGATATACCTAGAATAGCTGAAGAAGTGGATTATATAGACAGACTGGAATCTGACCTTAAGAATACTCAGGTTGATGGATATAGAACGGCTTGTACAAATAGTGTTCAATTAGTAGATGGAATGAGGATGGTTTTCCATACAATGAGCCTTCCTACGGCACATTTGATATGGCATTGTCCATCTGTTATCCTATTTAATTCTGATGATAAACAGGTGAATGGCCCTAATTATCGTGAGTATGTTCTCCTAAGACTTGATGGAGAAATTGCAGACGAAGATAAAAATACTGAGAACAAGGTATCAGTCATAAAGACCGAACGCTTCGAAAGCTGGGATGTCTGGAAGGAACGTAATAAAAAAGGAATGGAGTGTATAGTAAGCTTCCATAGAAGGGGCAGCAAAATAAGTATCACAACAGAAAACCTCGGCCTTCTTGTTAAAAATACCACCATACTTGATGATGAACATGCCCCTGTTTATGTTGCCTTGTCAGGAGACCGTTGTGCCCTAACTGACATCAGAGTCATGTAAATTTACTAAGATATCGATTGGCTGAATTTGTGAGGCAGTCGTCCGAACGAAGAGAGGATAAATAGACGCTTTAAAAACAGACACCATGGAAAATATAATGACATAGCTTATTTGTTTGGATATAATGAAAATGTAATTTAATTCGGGGTTTCTTAACTTCGAACTGTCAGTGTAGCTTTAATGGAGGGTACTGTATGCAATATAGGAAAGATAAAAATGGTAACCCCCTTTCGATGTTGGGCTATGGCTGCATGCGTTTTACAAAAAAGGGAAATAACATAGACATCGATAAGGCAGAGAAGGAAATAATGGAAGCCTTTAATGCAGGAGTAAATTATTACGATACTGCA
>JAILEL010000046.1 GCA_024687845.1 Eubacterium sp. | reverse complement strand
ACAGGAGGATGGTTCTATGAATCCATTTGACAGATTCATCCGTTCTAAGACTCCGGCACAGAGATGGGGACGTACAGAGGATCTTCAGGGACTTGCAGTATTCCTTGCATCAGAGGCATCTGATTTTATAAATGGACAGGTAATATACATAGACGGCGGTATCCTTGCATATATCGGACAGGATCCTAATAACCTTGATGAAAGCAAGTTTGCAGCAGAGAAAGAAGACGATACTGACGTAACAACTCAGGATCAGTAATATATTTATAAAATTAGAGGTAGAAGCAATGAATAGCGAGAAAACAGTAGAAACACTTAATAGATTTACAGAGGTAGGAATCATTCCAGTTGTAGTCATGAATGATGCCAAGGATGCAGAGCCACTTGGAAAGGCTCTTATGGAAGGGGGACTTCCGGCAGCTGAGGTCACATTCAGAACTGATGCAGCAGAGGAATCAATCAGAATCATGGCTGAAAAGTTTCCTGATATGCTGGTTGGGGCTGGAACAGTGCTTACCATAGAGCAGGTTGACAGAGCAGTAGCAGCAGGAGCAAAATTCATCGTTTCCCCAGGTTTTGATCCTGAAATAGTTAAATATTGTCTGGAAAAGGACATTCCTGTATGTCCTGGAATTCAGACACCTACTGAACTTATTCAGGCTGTAAAGCTAGGACTTGATCATGTTAAGTTCTTCCCAGCTGAGAATGCAGGTGGACTGAGCATGATAAATGCAGTAGGTGCAGCATTTCCTAATGTAAAGTTTATGCCAACAGGTGGTATTAATTCCACAAATGTAGTAGATTATCTGAAATCCAGCAGAATCTTCTGCTGTGGCGGTAGCTGGATGGTTAAGGGAGACCTTATAAAGGCCGGCGATTTTGATAAGATAAAGAGTCTGGTAGCAGAGGCTGCAGCAATAGTAGCTTCTAACCGTTAGACATACGTCAAGAGGCAGTTCAAAATAAAAGAATCCGGAATGCATATATCTGATATCAGAATATATGTTTCCTGGATTCTTTTTTACTTTATTTAACAGGATCTTCCCGTGTGGTCATGATATACGCATTCTGCATTTACTCTCTGTTATAGAGATAAGAGTTCTGTATATTTCATGTTTCCAGCAGATAGCAAGCCTTGAGTCTGTAATAGGTATGGTTTCTGTTTTTATAAGATTACCACCTTCAAGACTGAGAGTTCCAAGATCTCCGATAGAGCATATCAACTCCGTATCAGTTTCCGATATAGTAGTTTTCTCGTATGTCATAAGACTTAGAACTACTTCCTGCTTCTCCGAATCTGAAAAATCATAGGTATCTTCGATGATAATCTCATTTCCTTTATATAATGTAGCTTTTCTTATAAATGACCTGATGCCTGCTTCTTCTGGATAGGCATGAGATAGTTCCATCTCTATATGGCTTTCCGTTGAACCGAAAGCGTAATCAACATTTTCGGCATGATAATCAGCACCGTCCTTCTGCATATAACCATTTATAGTTGGCAGATTATGATAAGCTGACTGCATAGTCCAGATATCATATCTATCTGGTGAAAATGTTTTCTTCGTATAATTTTCAACACCTACATCAATCAGAAGAGGGCTTCCATTTTTATATATGGTGATGCTTCCAGTGTCGTTATGATTGTGGCTGTCATCGTTATCGCCGGCCTTGGCTGCAAGATACAGCTGCTTATCACGGGCGATAAAAACTCCAACACTTGGAAAATAAATATCCTTGTAGGCTATAGATGGATTTTTCTTTTGAGCATTTTCTCTTGCCTTAGATATGGCAAATGCATTTTGCACACGATAATAAAGGTTGCTTTCATTTGGAAGCAGGAGTGTAGTTATCCCGCCATCGATAAAGTCTTCAGTGGCATACTGAATCATATCTTTGTTAGCAGTTCTTTCTGCAAAAAGCATTTCTCTGGCACCAGATCTTCCTGCAATAGGAGAACAGTCTGCGAAGTTAAGATAGTAAGGTCCCTGAATATGAACATTCATTATATATGCTGCAATATTTTTAACAATGGTTTCATTATACAGGGTAGAAAAATGTCCGTTGGTTACAGCATTTAATACCTCCAATACCCCAAATAGGCAAAGCCCTGCATGACGATAGTACTGTGCACCTTCGTCGCAGCAGCCGTCTTCACCGTATTCTGCTAGAAAATAGTCAGCGCTCTGACATGCTTTCTTAAAAGCTTTTCTGAGATAATCAGAATCCTTGTTGCATAAGAAAGAAGCAATAAGTACATTTTCAGTACACCAGATGGTCCAGTTATTCATCGGTTCTTTGCCATTTCCCATCCACCAGAAATGTTCGCTCAGATATGGCTTATATATCCTTTTCTCCAAAAGGTGATAGATATTTTTAGTGATAAATGGACTAACCTTGTCTAGTTTCTCTGCGAGAAGATAGGAAGCAGTTGCTAGTACAGCACCTGTTTCACAGGCAAAAAGATCAAGAATCGGGCGGGTAGTATCTGGAAGTGGAAGCTGAGGAGTATCACGGATGTATGTGTTGTGAGGTGGAAGCTGCCAGGCGCTTTCCTCACAGATGGAATATAATCCGTTGATGATATCGTCCATAAAACGACCTTTATCTTCAACACATTCCGCCAGAACTAGTGCATTTAATGCATATCTTTTGACAAAATATCTGTCCTCGTATCTTATACGATTTCCAGTCCGGCAGAAATCAAGAAAATCCGTCGCTGATAGATGTGGATACTCATAACCAAGATACGATTCTGCCAGTTTAATAGTTTCTTTTTTCCATTCATCATCCAATTTTTCCCAGCTATCTCTATCGGATATAACTGGATATGGTTGAAATGTCTGGAAATCATTAGTAAATGTTTCAGAAAATTGTGTAAACATATCGGTCCTCCTGAAAACACAGTTATTCTATAAATGTATTGTTTGATGTGTAATTCTTTGGGGAGACTCCAGTGACCTTTTTAAATACACGGCTGAAATAAAAGGCACTTTCAAATCCAAGCTTGTCGGATATTTCATATATTTTATAATCTCCCTCAGCCAGCATTTTCTGAGCTACTTCGATTTTGCATTGATTTATATAGTCAGTAAAGCCAACATCATTATGCTTGGAGAAAAGAACACTTAAATAATTTGGGCTGATATTAAAGACTTCAGCTACAACATTGAGAGACAACTTTTCATTTACATGTTCCTTTATGTACTTTTTAACATTTACAACGATGTGATTCTTATAGTTTTTATTTTGAGAATCAAAGGTTTCACAAAGGCCATCTCTTAGTTCCTTAAGCCAATCCATAATCTGCTCAACGGTTGTCATTTCATATAGAGAACGATAACCATTTGGCCTATCTGAAAATATAGATGTTACAATCTGTTCGCCATTATTCAGAAGCGAAAGTGATAGATAAAGCACGCTTCCTGCGGCATCAAGAGCCTGGATAAAATGCGGGTTCTGACCTTCAAAGAGTGCTATTATTGAATTAAATATATCGCTAAGTGCTTCCTTATCATATTCGGCATAAGCTTTTCTGATATCTTCCTTGAACAGAGCCATATTAAAAATATTGGTAAATGGTTTATGCTCTGGCAGATCCGAGTAGAATAGAAATTTGTGATCCTTATCCAGCATAGAATATGTCTGTTTTGCATCCTGATAGGAGGTAGATATCTGAAGTGGTGAAGTAACTATGGAGCCTATGGAAACAGATATATTAACACTATAATAGTTGTATAGCATAACAGATACATGATTCAGCGCATTTTCAATGATATTTTTATATTCATCAGGATCTATATTCTTAAGGAAGAAAATGATATTCAGGCAGTTTATATCCTTAGCTATAACGTGACAAGGTACGTATTTGGATATGAGCTCAGATACCATCTGCATGCTGCTGGTATATAGATTAAGTCGTTTCTCGGTGTCCATAGCATCAAGCTTTTCACTGTTAATGGACAGATATCCTACTGCGAAAGCATCATAGTCAAAATTAATGTTCAGATTCTTGCTTTGTGCTTCGAACTGAACGGTTGATTCGAAAAGATTCAGCAGAAGCCTTGTATAAAACTGATCCTTCATCAGATATAAGCTGTCTATAGCAGGAGTTTCAGAAACTTCAGTTTTTTTCTTTATCTCATTCAGTCTTGAAATGGCATTTTTAAGACTTTCTTTAAGTGTATCTGGAGTAAGTTCAAGCTTGATAAGATAGTCGCTGACTCTGTAGGTGATTGCTTCTTTGACAAACTGAAAATCCTCAAAACTAGTAAGAAGGATAAATACGGGGAGATTCAGTTCTTCCTCCTGACATTTTTTTGCCAGCTCCAGTCCACTCATTACAGGCATTTTTATATCGGAAATAATGATATCAGGTTGAAGCTCTTTGATCATATTATAAGCTACAGCTCCATTTGATGCAGTTCCTACTATACTTATATCCAGATTGTTCCAGTTAATCATGGATTTGATTCCGGCCTGAACGAGAGGCTCATCATCGGCTATTAAAACTTTAATCATAAAACATCCTCACATTTTTTCTTAGGTAATAATACAGTTATAGTGGTGTATTCGCCTAACTCACTATGAATGAACAAACCGTATTTTTCACCATAATTATATTGGATTCGTTTGTTAACGTTACTGATACCGATTTCCTTAAAAAATGTGGAAGAAGTATTGGTATCATTCAGTATACTGGACATGGACTCTTCGTCTAGTCCAACACCATCATCAGTTACATCGATATGTATATCATCATTTTCATCTGAGAAAATATGTATCTCTATCGTTCCAGCTGTGCCCTTTGGTTCAATACCGTGAAAGATTGCATTTTCAACAATAGGCTGAAGTGTAAATCTCAGGATTTCATATGATAACAGATCAGGGTCATCATATGAAACATTCATAGTAATGGTTCCACCATAGCGATATTTTTGAATTGTAAAATAGTCATTTACGAGATCAAGCTCATTTTTAATCGATATTGCACTGCTGGTTCCTTTGGATACATTTTTCAGAAGGCGCGACAGAGCGGTGGTCATTTCTGCAATTCCAGGGGCATTCTGAATAGTAGCCATCCATTTGATAGAATTAAGTGTATTGTATAAGAAATGCGGATTAATCTGGCTCTGAAGCATTTTGTATTCGTATTCATTCTTTTTCTTTTCATCTTCAACACGTTGAGTCAGCATCTTCTGCACAGTTTCTGTCAGGTTGTTGATGGTTTTTCCTATGTCACCAAGTTCGTGCTCCCATTCTATAGAAGGGTCTCTTGAAAAATCACCTTTTTCTATCTTTTTAATTCTCTTCTGAAGCTTGTAAACCGGAACTGCAACAGTATTATAGAGAAACCAGTACAGAACTATTGTTACAATACATCCAACTATTAAGATAAAAAGAAGCATGATATTATATGAATTCTCTATGTTCCGAGTCAGTTCCTGAGTATTGATGCTTTCTATTATATACCATCCATCAATATCCAAAGGTCTGGATATCATAAAGCATATTTCTGAAGTTTCATTATTGAAGGAACGGCTTATTGAAGTTTTATAATTTAAGGCATATTCATTTAGATTATCTATTTCGGAAAATGTATTTCTAAAAGGAACCAGAATCCCATTCTTATATAGATATAGATGCTCATCTATTTTGAAATAAATATTTGAGCTCGAATCTTTCATATTATCATCTATTGGAGATGTAATAGTTTTCGTAGAAAGTTCGGCAAATACGTATCCTATAATTTCATCTTCAAATGGGTGATAGATAGGATAGGAAAAAGGTATCATAGGCACAGATCTGGTAGTGAAAAAGGGGTCAGACAGAATGCCTACAGATTCTTTTTTATTCGTTTCGGATATTTTGCTGAAATAAGGAAGCGATTCAACACCTTTTCTGGAAACAGAGGTAGTAGAGTTATGAGCTTCGACTATCTGAATGATATCATTTCTTTTATTTCCCATAATAACAACTCTGACAAGGTTCTGGGATATATCTTTATTGGCCTGATAGTTTTCCAGAATAAAATCATGAGCATCTCTTTTGGTTATAACATCAGATTGGCTGTCTTCCATAGCAAATGTGATGATCTTCCGGTTTCCCTGACAAGTCCGGACAAAACTATTAAAATTCGCCAGATTTGTATTGATTGAATTGCATAAAAAAGAGACTCTCATTTCAGAGGTCTGAATCATATTAGTCTGAAGATCTTTAGAAACGGTCTGATAGCCTGCAAAAAGGATAGCAATACTTATACAGACAACTGTTGATATTGTAATTAACAGTATGCGAAAACGTATACTTGAAGATTTAAGTTTAATTTTTTTCATAATATATCCGCATATGATTTGATATAAATATTTTTTGTTATCTAATTGTATCATATATATAAAAAAAATAAAGAATTAATAGACAAAAAAAATGTATAAAATAATACATATTATATAAAAATAGTGAATGTTTTTATGTGTCAATAAACACATGTGAATAAATAATGAATAAAAATGTAATAAATTCCATTTATTACTTTTGCATAAAAAATTATACTAAAAATACAAAAAAACAGAAAATTTTATATTCAATTCTGACAAATGGGAGGTACAAGTCATGAGGAGAAAGGTTTTAAGTGCATTACTCGCTGCAACTATGGTAGCTGGTATGCTAACGGGATGTGGTGGATCAAGTTCTAGCAATAGCGGAAATGATGCTCCGGCAACAGAAGCAAAAACTGAGGAAGCTAAGAGTGAAGATTCAAGCGAAGAGGCTGATACAGAGGCTTCTGCTGATGAATCAGCAAGTGGTGATGTAACTCTTAAGTGGGCTATATGGGATAAGGATGCAACACCTTATTGGATAGCACTTCAGGAAGCTTATCAGGAATCACATCCAGGGGTAACAATCGAAATGGTAGACCTTGGTTCTACAGATTACATGACAGTTCTTGCAACAGAACTTTCAGGTAGCGGTTCTGACTTTGATGTTGTTACTATAAAGGACGTTCCTGGATATGCAACACTTGTTTCAAAGAACACTCTTGAACCACTTGACAGCTATATAAGTGATGCAGGTATTGACCTGAGTGCTTACGGCGGAGTTGATAGTCAGATTTCAGTAAATGGAAGCCTTTTCGAACTTCCATTCAGAAACGATTTCTGGGTACTGTTCTATAATAAGGATATATTTGATAATGCAGGAGTTGATTATCCTACAAATGATATGACATTTGAACAGTATGATGAGCTTGCTAGAAAGGTTGCTGATCCTACATTTGGCCAGCAGGTCTATGGTGCACATTATCATACATGGAGAAGTGCAGTTCAGCTCTTCGGTGTTCTTGATGGAAAGAACAATATTCTCAGTGGTAACTATGATTTCTTCAAGCCATACTATGAGATGGTACTTAATCAGGAAGATGATCAGATTTGTAGAAACTATGCAGACCTTAGTGCAGAAGGCTTACATTATTCAGCAGCTTTCTCAGGCGGCGATGTAGCTATGCTTAACATGGGTTCATGGTTTATTTCAACACTTATCTCAAGTATTCAGAGTGGTGAGTATGATGCAAGTCTTTGCGGTAACTGGGGTATGGTTAAATATCCTCATGCAGAAGGCGTTGAGCCAGGTTCAACACTTGGTACTATTACAGGTCTTGCAGTAACTAGCGTATCAACTCAGAAGGATGCAGCTTTCGATTTCGTAGAGTGGGTATCTGGAGCAGAGGGTGCTAAGGTTATGGCTGAGACAGGTAACTTCCCAGCAATGATGACAGATGAAGCTCTTAGCATTATCACAGGTCTTGATGGATTCCCTTCAGATCCTGAGAGCAAGGAAGCTTTAAAGGTTTCTAATCTGTATCTGGAAGTTCCATATGCTGAGAACGTTTCAGAAATCAATGATGTACTTGATACTTATCATAAGTCAATCATGAACAGAGAAATGACAATCGATGAAGGTATCGATGCAATGAATACTGAGGTTGGCAAGATCTTAGGTAATTAATGATTAATGCTAATAAAGTAAAAAACTGATTATTTGGGGCTGGCTAATAACCAGCCCTAATTATCAGATGAAAGGCAGGGTGTGATATGAATGAAAAACAACAAGCTAAGGTGGCTAAACTTGAAGCCCAATTAGCGGATATCAACATCGCTATTGATGCTGAAAAGGATGATTCCAAAAGGCAAAAGATGATAGCGAAAAGAATAAAGCTGAAGAACAAGCTTATGTTGGCTAGAAATAACAGAATATTAGGTCGTGCGGGAAAGAGAAACCTGATTGCCTATTCATTCATAGCACCGAATTTTATAGGCTTTTGTGTTTTCACACTTGTTCCAATTATATTTGCATTCGCACTTGCATTTATGAAGTGGGATGGAAATAACGAAGCATCGTTTGTGGGAATAAGTAACTTCACCAGACTGGCAACTGATACATTTTTCTTATCAGCTTTAAAGAATACTATAATATATGTTATAGGTACTGTGCCTCTTACAATGGCAGCCTCACTCGGACTTGCTATAATCCTTAATCAGAAGGTAGTTGCAAGAAGTTTCTTCAGAACAGTAGCATTCTTCCCTTATGTTGCTTCTCTTGTAGCAATAACATCGGTATGGAGTATGATATTCCATCCTTCAAAGGGTCCTGTTAACTATATTCTTTATACAGTATTTCATGTAGAACAGAATAATCTTCCAAAGTGGTTTAGTGGAAGTCTGGTACTTCTTACCTTTATTCTTTTCAGTGTATGGAAGTACATGGGTTATTACATGCTGATATATCTTGCAGGTCTGCAGGGAATATCAGAAGAGCTTTATGAGGCAGCTGATCTTGATGGAGCAAGCGCTTGGCAGAAATTTATATATGTTACAATTCCACAGCTTCGTGGAACATCATTCTTTGTTCTCGTAATGCTCACAATTAACTGCTTTAAGGTTTACGATATCGCAGTTATGCTGGCAGGTGGTGGAGACGGAAAACTGAGTAATTCAGCTACCGTACTTGTATATTATATCTATCAGAATGCATTTAATTATTGGGATCTTGGATACTCAAGTGCAATCGCTATGGTACTTTTCCTTATAGTACTTGCTGTAACACTTGTCCAGTTCCGTTATGAAAAGCATATAGCAGATTAATTTTAGGAAAGGAGAGGCCGATATGAAAGATTCAAGAAGATTTCACTTCATTATGAAAAAGGTACTGATCTATATCATACTTTTGATAGTTACGGCAGTCATGATCCTTCCGTTTTTATGGATGCTATCTGCTTCAATTAAATCAGATAGAGAAGTATTCATGATGAATCCATTTGTATGGATTCCGAAGCAGCCTAGATGGAGCAACTATATTGACATATGGACAAAGATTCCTATGTTGAAGTTTGTAACGAATACAGTAATACTTACAGTAGTAGTTACTTTCTTACAGCTTCTTACATCAAGCTTCGCAGCTTATTCATTTGCAAAGATGGAATTCAAATACAAGAAGACTTTATTCTTTGCATATATTGCAACAATAGCATTACCTTGGCAGGTATACATGGTTCCTCAGTTCATTATGATGCGTAAGATGGGACTTAATGATAAACTTCTCGCAATGGTTTGTCTTCAGGCATTTTCAGCATTTGGTGTATTCCTTATGAAGCAGTTCTATGAAGGTATACCTACTGATTTCTGTGAGGCTGCCAGAATCGATGGAATGAGCGAATATAATGTTTACCTGAAAATCATGCTTCCGCTTTCCAAGCCAGCGTTATCAACGCTTATAATCATTACCTTCGTAAATACCTGGAATGATTATCTTGGACCACTTATTTACTTGAAGACGGAAGAGAAGAAAACAATCCAGCTTGGACTTAAGATGTTTATTGGACAGTATTCATCGGAATATGGACTTATTATGGCAGGTTCTATGATTTCCCTGATTCCTGTAATCATAATGTTTGTATTTATGCAGAAGTACTTCGTAGCAGGTGTTACTACAGCGGGATTAAAAGGATAAATGTAATTATATGGGGCTGTCTTAAAAAAGACAGCCCTTTTTACTTTGGAGGATGAGATATGTTTGAAGATATGCGTTTGATTAGCAGGGAAGAAATAGTGGATGCTTTAGAGTTTTCCAAAAAGCAGGTTGTTTCAAATCTTCCCGAATTTACTTATAAATTTCAAAAGGCTTACAGTGAGGATGGCTTTTATCATCCGATTGAGAATGATTACTGGACTACGGGCTTTTGGACAGGAGAAATCTGGCTATCCTATGAATGGGCAAAAGACAGAAATGATCCTGAAATGGATAAGCTGAAGGAAGCTGCGCTGATTCAGGTTGACAGCTTTTTAAATAGAATAGAAAAAAAGATTGAAGTTGATCACCATGATATGGGATTTCTTTATTCGCCTTCTTGTGTTGCGGCATATAAGCTTACAGGAAGTGAGAAAGGAAAAAAAGCGGCAATACTTGCAGCTGATCAGCTCATTACAAGATATCATCCGGTAGGAGAATTTATCCAGGCATGGGGACCAATGGATGCTCCTGAGAATTACAGACTTATAATAGATTGTCTGCTTAATCTTCCACTGCTTTATTGGGCATCTGAAGAAACCGGCGATAATAAGTATAGAGATATTGCTGAAAAGCATATTCATACAGCTGTTAAAAATGTAATAAGAGAAGACTTTTCTACATGGCATACCTTCTTCTTTAATATGGAAACTGGTGAACCAGACCATGGAGCTACATGTCAGGGTTATCGAGATGGCTCGGCATGGGCCAGAGGACAGGCATGGGGTATATATGGAGCGGCACTTGCATATAAATATACAAAAAGAAAAGAGTATATTGATATATTTAAAGGCGTAACAGAGTATTTCATTAAGCATCTTCCAAAGGATATGATTCCATTTTGGGATCTGGAATTTACTGATGGCGATGATCAGCCAAGAGACTCTTCATCGGGTTCAATTGCAGCATGTGGTATGCTTGAAATGATTAAGAACCTCAGTGAAGAGGAAGGAAGCATTTATAAAAAATATGCTATGCAGATAATGAAATCTCTGTATGATAATTATGCTGTGAAGGATCCTGAAGCTTCTAATGGTCTGGTGCTTCATAGTACATATTCGAATCATTCGCCATATAATACCTGTAATCATTATGGGGTAGACGAATGTAACTCCTGGGGAGACTATTTCTACATGGAAGCTCTTACCAGATTGTATAAGGATTGGGAATTATATTGGTAGAAAGAGGAATATAAAGATGAGAACAGATTGGAAAGGCTATTTAAATAGCAAAAAGGATTTTCAGGATCTGATGCTGCAAATATTAGAACCACTTATTCCATGCTTTACAGAGGAAAAAGCAGGTATAGATCTTGGTGTAACTGCTACAACATATCCAGAGAGAGTTATCAGACTTGAAGCATTTTCCAGACCTTTATGGGGACTTGTGCCTTTCTGGGCAGGTGGAGGTCATCATCAGATTTTCGAAGATTATTATCGAAAAGGGTTTGTTGCAGGAACTGATACGGAAGGCTCTGAATACTGGGGACACTGTCATACATTTGACCAAAGGTTTGTTGAAATGGCAGCTATGGCATACGGGCTCATTCTTACACCGGAGATTATATGGGAGCCTCTGTCAGATAAGGAAAAGGATAATCTGGCACAGTGGTTGTTTGAGATAAATAAGTATGAGCTTCCGGTTTGTAACTGGGTGCTGTTTGCAGTGCTTGTTAATATCGCTCTTAAGAAGCTTGGTCGTCCTTACGATGCTGAGAAGCTGCAGAAATATCTGGATGGTGCGGATTCATTTTATCTTGGAGAAGGCTGGTATCAGGATGGTGATTCGGGACAGAAGGATTATTACATATCCTTTGCAATACATTTTTACAGTTTGTTTTATGCGAGTGTTATGGAGGATGAAGATCCAGAAAGATGCAGAGTCTATAAAGAAAGAGCAAATGTATTTGCAAAACAGTTTATTTACTGGTTTGATGAGAGCGGAGCTTCTTTACCATATGGAAGATCACTCACCTACAGATTTTCACAAGTGAGCTTTTTCTCTGCATGTCTGATGGCTGGAATAGAGCCATTTCCGATAGGTGTTATGAAGGGACTCATAGTCCGACATTTATGTGACTGGTTGAAGAAACCTATATTTGATAAAGAAGACATACTAACTATAGGCTATGGGTATCCAAATCTGGTAATGGGAGAGAGATATAACGGTCCAGGCTCTCCTTATTGGGCAATGAAAACATTTGCAATTCTTAGTCTGCCAGATGATCATCCATTCTGGACAGCAGAGATAGAACCTCTTCCTCAGCTGGATACTCAGAAGGCACTAATAAATGCGGATATGCTTATTCATAGATATTCAGGACACGTTACAGCATTTGTTCCTGGAAAATATAGTCCCGCTGGTCATGGTCAGACTCCAGCAAAGTACGGCAAATTCGCATATGATACAGGCTTTGCCTTTAGTGTAGCTAAGTCTACATGTGAGGTTCATGAGGCAGCTACGGATTCAATGCTGTCCTTCTATATAAATGGCTATGTATATACAAGAAGAGTCTGCGAAGAATATAAAGTAACTGATACAGAAGTTTATTCTAAGTGGATTCCATATGAAGGCATAGTTGTAGAGACAAGAATAATTCCTACTGATTCAGGCCATCTTCGTGAACATACCATAGTAAGCGATAGAGATTGTAATGCATATGATTGTGGTTTTGCGGTACAGATAGATGTTGATGGCGAAAAGCTTAGTCAAAATAAAAATAGTGCAAGAGTAGATAATTATTATGCCTTTTGTGAAGTGGTATCAGAAGATAATATTGGTGAAGGCGTAGTTATAAATGCCGATCCAAATACTAATCTTTTATATCCAATGACAAGAATACCAGCAGTATGTTATCATATCAAACAGGGAAAGACTGTTATAAAAACAAAGGTTATAGCAGAGTTCAGTAAAAAATAAAGGATGGTAGATAATATGTCTAAACTGTTTGCGTATGATAATCCTATATGGACTGTTATGGGTAAGGTAGCAGATGTAATAATTCTTTCGATATTATGGTTTCTGTTTAGTCTGCCCATAGTTACTATAGGAGCATCCACCAGTGCGCTTTATTATGTAACACTTAAGCTTGCTGAGGATAAAGAGGGATATCTGTTTCAATCATTTCTAAAGGGTTTTAAGGAAAACTTTATACAGTCAACAGCTATATGGGCGATATTTGGATGTGTAGGTGGCATTATTTCTGTATCAATAGTTCAGTATCAGAAGGTTGGTACCGAGGTTGCTCTTACACTTTTATGGGCGCTTGTTGTATTTTCTTTTGTTTATCTTTTAATGTTTTCTGTAATATTTGCGCTAACTGCAAGACTTAAGACAAGTGTTGGAAATCTCTTTATGATGTCATTTATGGTGTGCGTAAAGCATTTTTCATGGGTGCTGCTGATGGCTATAACACTGGCCTGCGTAATTGCTGTTTCGTTATTTGTATTCTGGCCGGTTTTGTTTATAGCACCTGGAGCGATTGCTTTTGTGCACAGTATAATACTTATAAAGATGATCTTTCCAAAATATAACTGGAATCTGCCAGATGATGATATTTCTGATACATATGAATCGGAAGATTCTGATGAGAATGGAATGGTTCAGACTGAAATAGAAGAGACTAAAGAAGATATAAAAGAATCGACAGTAAAAGACGATATTAATGAATAAAGGAAAGAGAGAATTATTATGGATATGCTTACTTTAAAGGTTCTGGATAAGAACGATAAGACTATATGCGTGAGTCACGGAGAGGGATTTGTAAGTCTTGTATGTACTGCTGAATATCAGGAGGGAGACCGAATCGTTCTGGAGACTGCTCAAAAAAATATGCATGTATTTCTTCAGGTAGATGATGCTCTTGGAGCAGCACTTTGCTATGTTACGGATAATGTTTCTTATTATGTTCCATTTGGAGAAAAAAGAATCTGCTATTCTCCTAAGGTTTTTTCAGGAAACAGACATTATCTTTATGCACGCATAGCAAGAGAGGATGAAATCAAGGCATATAGGAATCTGGCTCTGAATGTTTGTGATCAGCATGGAGATACAAACTGCTATCCTCATGCTACGGCAAATGTAGAGACCAGAGGTGAATCTGTTTTTGCAGCAAGAAATGCTATAGATGGAGTATGTGCTAATCTGTCACATGGTGAATGGCCATACGAGTCATGGGGAATAAATCGTAATCCAGATGCAGAGATGAAACTGGATTTTGGTAGAGAAGTAGAGATAGACAAAATAGTGCTTATAACAAGAGCTGATTTCCCACATGACAGCTGGTGGAATCAGGTTACTATTACATTTTCAGATGGAACAGAACTTGTTCAGCCTCTTGAAAAAAGCATAGAACCGCATATTATAAATATAGATAAGAAGGTAATATCCTGGCTGACTCTTGGTAAGCTTATTAAGGCAGATGATCCTTCGCCATTCCCTGCACTTACACAGATAGAGGTTTATGGTAAGGATTTATAAAGGAACTACTTTACCACTCCCATTAATTGTACTATAATAGGCTGGATGTCAACCTAAATAATAGATAATGGTTGACAATTAAAAGCTGAAAGGGAGAAAAAAAGTGGCTGTTTTAGAAATCGCCGAGAGAATAAAGGAAGGCTATAGAATAAAAAGAGAAGATGAGGATATAGTTGGACAGTTAAAAGCTAGTGATGTTGATGAATTGCTTATAGCTTCAGACATGCTGAGAAAGCATTTCAAAGGAGATTTTGTTGATCTATGTTCCATCATAGCCGGGAAAAGCGGAAACTGCGGTGAGAATTGTAAGTTCTGTGCACAGTCGTCATTTAATCATACACAGTGCGATGTTTATAAGCTTCTGGATTATGAAACTATTTATAATGAGGCTCATTCAAATGAAATAGAAGGTGTTAAGAGATTTGCTATAGTGAATTCCGGAAAGGGGCCAACAGATAGTGAATTTGAGAAACTGATCAAGATATATGAGAGACTGGGAAAGGAGCTTGGTATTTCGCTTTGTGCCTCCCTGGGATTTCTGACGCAGGAGCAGTTTGACAGATTATACTCAGTCGGTGTTAGAAGGTATCACAATAATATTGAAACCTCCAGAGGATATTTCCCTAAAATCTGCACCACACATTCATTTGATGATAAGCTTGCAAATATAGAAAGAGCGAAGAAGGCGGGACTTGAGGTTTGCTCAGGTGGTATTATCGGAATGGGCGAAACAATGGATGACCGTATTGATATGGCATTTGACCTGATGGAACTGGAAATCAAGTCCATACCTATCAACGCACTAATTCCTATCAAAGGTACCCCGCTTGAAAATGTATCACGGCTTACTGAAGAAGAAATATTACGAACAGTTGCGTTTTTCAGGTTTATCAACCCTGAGGCAGATATTCGACTTGCTGCAGGAAGAAGCCTGATTAAGAATGATGGGGAGAGAGCATTCATTGGTGGCGCCAGTGCTACAATAACCGGAAATATGCTTACAACATCAGGCTCTACAATTAAGAGTGATGTGGAGATGTTTAAGCGCCTGGGAAGAATAATATGACATAAGTGTCAAAAGTCAAAATGCGTTCCTGCTTGCAGGAAAAGCATTTTGACCTTATGACACGCTGAAACATGGGGACTATGCGTATAGAAAACTGTCCAGTGGACAGTTTTTAGCATAGTCCACGAGAGCTATGCTCGAGGGCGGGCATAATAGCATTTTTCTTAGAAAAATAGCGGTTTCCGTATGTCATATTATAGTATATGAAAAGCTATACCTGCGGGACTAATCTCGCAGGTATAGCTTTTTCCAAAAGTCTATAATTCGGCGGTAGTCACTCACCATCTTGTCTACATTGAAGACACCCTCCTGCTGCATACGATAGACGTATCCCTCTGACGCCAGGTACATATCCTGATACATAAGTTCAAGGTCAAGTCCTTCTTTATAATCTTCAGGATTAAGCTTCGGAAGAGTTTTGTTGGTTTTGAGTTTAGTATAAGGTCCGATGATCTTTTGAAGTTCATCTTTTATATCTTCATCATCTTCATAATATGCCTTGAGGGCAAAATTACTCATGTCAGGATATTTCCTCATCAATTCAGCTTTTGCCAGAAGCCCCTTATACATCATTTCGAAAATGTCCGTTTCCTGGTAACATCCAGAAGCTACAAGGTACTTCATTGTAAGTTCTTCTGCTGTTTTCATGAGGAAAAGATAAAATTCTTTTTTGTTTCTGAAGTAGAAAAATAAAAGAGATTTACTGATACCAGCCTCATTTGCTATCTCCAGCATGGGACTTTTTTTATAGGAATTTTTTGAGAAAACCCGGAAGCCGGCATTTAGTATACGGTCTTGTTTTTCCTGGGGCAGAGCAAAGAATTTATCATTCATATCTTATCCTCGTTTCATGTACATATTTAAGCAGAAATATCTTTCTTACTATATTTTATATAACCAATAATAATGCATACAACCATGATTATCATTCCAGGAATCAGGTATTCGATGCTGATTTCCTTATTGTTTATTATATCAGATCCTTCGGTATATCCGAAAGGAGTAAAATATTTAAGTGGTTTTGCATCCTCAGAAATATTTGCAACAATATTCAGAAGGTACATTAGTCCTGCAATTCCAATTCCTATGCCCATTCCAGATTTTTTGATAAAAGCAGAAATTCCAAAACAGATGCCTGCTATCTCAAACTGCATTAGGAGATATGCCACATGGAAAAGGATCAGTTCCTCCCAGAATATCTCTTCGTCTATCATAAGTATAGAAACAATCGAACAAACGAAAACAATAACATTTAAAATAATAATTATTACAAATGTGCTCGCCAGCTTTTCAGTGATCACCCTAGTTCTAGATACAGGATGGGTGAGCAAAAATTCTGCTGTTCTTTCTTTTTCCTCTTTCATAAGTGCTGAGATTCCAATTATAGCAGCGAAGAAAGCACCGCCAATTCCGAGCATATTTCCGCCTTCAACTGCATAGAACCCGATCAGTGTACCGAAATTCAGCTGATCCATTCCAAATGCTGCTGTAAAGTTTCCCATGGAAGAAAACATATCATTTACACCGGACATCTGAGATTCCATGTCTGGATACATTAGTACGCATGCAGCAACCAGAAGTCCTATGGACAGACTCCAGATTGTAATAGCTAAACTTTGTGATTTTATTTCCTGTTTAAAAATTGTCATAGATTTATCCTCACTATTCGTAGTAATTCATAAATATCTCTTCAAGACTTGGCTCAGTAATGGTCAGATCCTTTGGACCAATCGCTGTAAGCATTTCAAGTAGAGCCGGAATCTTTCCATTATATAGGAAGACTACAGTGTCCTTCTTGTCACTTGCTGAGATATCGGAAATGTACTTGCTGAGTTTACCTTCTTTAAATAAAGATTCCAGTTCAGAAACATTTCCAGTAACAGATATCTTCTTGGCACCAGTTTCTTCAAGCTTATCCACGGTGTCAGACATTATTATCCTGCCATCCTTTATAAAGGCAGCAGTGTGGCAGTAATTCTGAACCTCAGAAAGAATATGGGACGAGAAAAATATAGTCGCGCCATTTTCGTTTTCTTCGGTGAGAATGTTAAAGAATTCACGCTGCATCAAAGGATCCAGACCGGAGGTTGGTTCATCCAGTATAAGCAGTTTAGGACTATGCTGAACTGCACAAACAATGCCAACTTTTTTTCTGTTTCCAAGAGAAAGGTCATCGACATTTCTCGATATGTCAAGTCCTAGCCGGTCGCAAAGACTCATGGCTTTATCATGTGAGTCTGCTTTGCGAAGAGCTGCAGAATATTTAATCACATCCTTAACCTTCATTTTGTTGTAGAAATTAATCTCCGATGGAAGATAACCTACTTCTGAAAGAATCTTCTTGTTATCCTTTACGATGTCATATCCCATTATTTTTGCAGAACCACCAGTAGGAGTAATAAGTCCTAGCAGAGTTCTGATAGTAGTTGATTTGCCGGCACCGTTAGGACCGATAAACCCGAAAAAATCGCCCTCTTCAATATTTAATTTAAGATCATTGATACCGCGGCTCTTGCCATATGTCTTGGTAAGACCATTAATCTCGATAATATTCATAATCTGCTCCTTTCATTGACCATTGACCTCAACGGTTAATATAAATTATATTCCATTGACCGTTTTTGAGAAGACCCCAAATAAAAATTTTTATAATCCACAAAAATTGGGCAATATATCCTAATTATGTTCTTTTGTTTTATATTGTTATATCTTATTCTAGTCATAAGGCTATGGAAGCCGTTTTAAAGATTATAAATGAGAAGCAGAAGTTCTTATTTAGAGGAGGTATTAAAATGAACGAAACAATTAAAGTCCTGGAATCCAGGAGAAGCTGCAGAAAATTCAAGCCTGATATGATAAAGGATGAGGAATTAAAAACTATAGTTCGTGCTGGAACATTTGCAGCAACTGGAATGGGAAAGCAGAGTCCGATAATTATTGCAGTTACAAATAAGGAAATGCGTGATAAAATATCAGAGGAAAACAGAAAAATCGGTGGATGGGGTGAAGACTTCGATCCATTTTATGGCGCACCTGTGATTCTTATAGTACTTGCAAAGAAAGATATAGCAACTCATGTTTACGATGGAGCCCTTGTGATGGGGAATCTTATGAATGCAGCAGAGAGCTTGGGAGTGGCAAGTATCTGGATCCACAGAGCTAAAGAAGAATTTGATTCTGATTTTGGTAAGAATATTCTTGCGGAACTTGGGATAGAGGGTGAATACGAAGGCATAGGACACTGTGCACTTGGATACGCAGCAGTGCCAGCTGGAGAACCAGCACCAAGAAAAGATAACTACGTATACTATGTATAAATTGTACCTGTTCTGTAGGTAGGATATATGCAGAATAATCTCCATTCAGATTCATGAATCATTTCTTGAAAAAGAAAGGATGCAGAGTAATGCATAAGAGAAGAGTACATTATTCCGGAAAATATCCGAAGAGATTTGAAGAAAAATATAAAGAGCATAATCCTGAAAAGTATCAGGATATTGCTCAGCATGTGATTGCTAAGGGTTCTACTCCTGCGGGAATGCATATTTCTATAATGGTGAAAGAAATTCTGGATTTTCTTCAGATAAAACCGGGACAAAGGGGACTTGACTGTACCCTGGGATATGGTGGACATACCAGAAAAATGCTGGAATGTCTGCAAGGCGAAGGATGTATCTATGGACTGGATGTTGATCCTATAGAATCTGAGAAAACTGTAGCCAGACTTCGGAATGCTGGATATGGGGATGACATTTTTAAGTTCAGACTTATTAATTTTGCAAATATTGATAAGATTTCTGAAGAAGTTGGAAAGTTTGATTTTGTACTGGCGGATCTTGGCGTATCTTCTATGCAGATAGACAATCCAGAACGAGGCTTTTCTTATAAAACAAATGGCCCACTAGATTTGAGACTGGATCCTGAACATGGAGAATCTGCTGCAGAGAGACTGCATAATATATCCAGAGATGAATTTGTGGGCATGCTAATAGAGAATTCTGATGAACCATATGCAGAGGAAATTGCTGATAAAGTTTTTAATCTTATGAAAAAAGGTAGCCCTATGAATACGACTACCGAATTAAGACAAGCTATTGAATCTGCTTTATGGAAGCTTCCAAAGGAAGAAAAGGAGCAGGCTGTAAAGAAAAGCTGCGCCAGAGTATTTCAGGCACTCAGAATAGATGTAAATAGTGAATTCGAGGTCCTGTATTCATTTCTCGAGAAGCTTCCAGGAATTCTGAATCCCGGAGGAAGAGTAGCAATACTTACATTTCACTCAGGCGAAGACAGACTGGTAAAGAAATCTTTCAAAGAATATTATAAAAATGGTATCTTTAGTGAGATTTCTACAGATGTTATCAGACCGTCCGCTGAGGAATGTAAGACAAATCCAAGAAGCAAATCTACAAAGATGAGATGGGCTGTATATCAGACTGACAATTCATAGTTAGCCTATGAATTCCTGATATTTTGCCATCATCTCTTCGTCTGTTATGATAGTGATACGACCGGCGTCATACTCATCACAGACCCATTTATAAATATTCTGAACAACAGGGGAGTTCTTCTCAAGAGGAGACTCTCCTTTTTTTTCTCTGAATTCATTAACCCAGAATGCAACTCCGGCAACTCCTGAAGTGTTGGAGATAGAAACCTTGGGCTTACGGCTGAGCAGAGTTTCTGTATCGAAAATATTATAAATTTCCGGATCCTTCATGATTCCATCAGCATGGATTCCAGCTCTTGTAAGATTGAAGCTTCTTCCGACAAATGGAGTCATAGGAGGTATCTGATATCCAGTTTCACTTTCGAGATAATTTGCTATTTCTGTAATAACCTTTGTATCCATACCATTCAGTGTTCCACGAATCGAAGCGTATTCGAATATCATTGCTTCAAGTGGAATATTTCCTGTTCTTTCTCCTATTCCGAGGAGGGAACAGTTGACAGCACCAGCTCCATACATCCAGGCTGTTGTTGCATTTACAACACCCTTGTAGAAATCATTGTGTCCGTGCCATTCTATCATTTCTGATGGGACATCAGCATGATGCTGAAGTCCGTATATTATTCCGGAAACACTTCTTGGAAGTGCAGCTCCAGGATAAGGAACACCGTATCCCATGGTGTCACAGGCACGAATTTTAACCGGGATTCCACTTTCTCTTGAAAGCTCCATCAGTTTATTGGCAAATGGAACTACGAATCCATAAAAATCAGCTCTTGTTATATCTTCAAAATGGCATCTTGGGCGAAGTCCTGCCTCTATACAATCTGAAACAATTCCAAGATACTTATCCATAGCCTGCTTTCTTGTGAGTCCCATTTTATGGAAGATGTGATAATCTGAGCAGCTTACAAGAATACCGGTTTCATTAATTCCCATGGATTTGGCAAGCTCAAAGTCTTTTTTTGATGCTCTTATCCATGTAGTTATTTCTGGAAAATCGTATCCCAGCTCAAGACATTTTTCTATTGCTTTTCTGTCTTTATCTGAATAAACAAAGAATTCAGTCTGACGAATCATTCCGTTAGGACCGCCAAGTTTGTGAAGCAGTTTATAAATATGAACCATTTGCTCGGTAGTGTATGGCGTTCTAGACTGCTGGCCATCACGGAAGGAAGTGTCAGTGATGTAAATGTCACGTGGCATATTTTCAGGAACACGCCTGTAGTTGAAGGCAATTTTTGGAACTTCCGTATAAGGATAGATTTCTCTGTACAGCTCTGGTTCTTCAACATCCTGAAGCTGATAGATATAAGGATCCTGCTCAAGCTTGAAGGTTTTGTTGCTGAGCTTTATATCTCTGGAAGTGGATGATTGGTTTGTGGATGAGTTGTTTTCATTGGGATTATAATCTTTCATAGTTCGCTTTCCTTTTTGAAATAATTAGAAATCTTTGTTTATTTTTTTAGTTAAGAATTGCAACAAGTATAAACATATAGTATGCTATTTGTAAAATGAATAAATATGATAGTAATTATTCAAAAATCGAATTATTGATGTTTTAAACGGAGTGAGGATACGCCGTGGAAAGTTGAAATGGATAAATAAAGGAGAATTAATAATGGATATTGAATCAATGAAAACCTTTATGGTACTTGCAAATACAAAGAATTATACAAGAGCAGCGAGGCAGCTCTTTGTTGCCCAGTCAACGGTTACTAACCGAATATTAGAACTGGAGAGAGAGCTTGGTATAAGCCTGTTCGATAGAACTAATAGAAAGGTTGAACTAACAAGGGAAGGGGAAAAGTTCAAGATATATGCAAGTAAGGTTATAGAATTAACTGAATCCTCCCTTGCTGAAATATCAGCTGCCAGCAGATTTGATAATTATCTGAGAATAGGAAGCGCAGATTCCATTTACGAAGGTCATCTGGCTCCACTGATTTTACAGTATCAGAGAGAAAATCCACGAGATTCTTTAAAAATTTCTATAGGACTTTCAAATCATTTACTTGAACAATTGCAAGAAGATATGCATGATGTAGTATTTACATATTTGCCGCTGAAAAAGTCCAGTTATCATTCGGAAATATTTAAAAAGGATAAACTGGTTTTGGTGACAGATATTAATAATGAAAAATTCAGGAAGGGAATAACAGTGGAACAGTTGATTGGAGTAAACTATCTGATGTGTAACTTTGCCCTTCAGGAAGTAGGACAATACATAAGGAAGCTTTTCCCGAAGTTCCATCAGTTTAAGCTGGAAATAGATGACTGTATGAAAATAGTCCCATTTCTTCTTGGACAGGATACTTATACATTTCTGCCAAATGATATGGCAGAGCATTATATTTCAAGGAAGGAGCTGAGAGAGATTCCTCTCCTGGATTTTGATCCCCCAGTAATAAATAGTTATATCATATACAAAAATTCAGTGGAAGAATTATGCAGAAGAATCTTTGAAATATAGTTACTACTATTCACGGTTTATTGCCTCTGCAGGAGGCAGTAGAACACCGTCTGAAACATTTACGAAGATACAATCTGACTCTTGACAAAAGATGAAAAATTATGATAACATATATATAGTGACCGCGTGGTCACTATATTTTGAATTTAAGTGTGACCACGTGGTCATTCAGGCAAAGAATGGATTATAGAATTAAAAAATTTCATTCTGGAAAGGATAATATATGAGTAGAAATATTAAACAAGGAGCTATAAAAATAGGTGATACTGAAATGTACTATGTATCTTTTGGAACGGGAAAGAAAAAGATGGTTATGCTTCCGGGCTTATCAGATGGACTTGCTACAGTGAAAGGGAAAGGCTGGATTCTAAGTGCGCCTTATAAGAAATATCTGAAGGATTATACTGTTTTTATGTTCAGTAGAAAGAATAAGATGCAAGAGGGCTACAGCATCAGTGATATGGCGGATGATCAGGTTATAGCTATGAGAAAACTCGGAATAGAAAAGGCTTATGTATGTGGGGTTTCTCAAGGGGGAATGATAGCACAGTACATAGCTATAAATCACCCAGAAGTAGTGGAAAAATTAATCTTGTGTGTAACAGCACCAAATGCAAATGCTACAGTACAGAATGCAGTATCAGGATGGATAGACATGACTCAGAAGGGGAAGCATACTGAGCTTATGATAGATACAGCAGAAAAAATGTATTCGGATAAATATCTCTCAAAAAACAGAAGATTTTTCCCGATTATCGCTATATTTACTAAGCCATCAAGTTATGAAAGATTTAGTAAAAATGCCAATGCAATCCTGAGGTTTGACGTTCG
>JAILEL010000045.1 GCA_024687845.1 Eubacterium sp. | reverse complement strand
ATCCGGATACTTTTTATGATGTTTTGGTTGTAGCTCCGGGATGGAAGCCAACGAAGATAATAAGAGATCCCGCATATAAAGTTACTTTACTTGAACAGCATTCATACTTTTCAGGATATCTTGTTGAGAAGGATGGCTTTAAGGTGGCATGGGCTCAGACTGCTTCGGGGGCTTGTAATCTGCTAGATAATGTTATCATCTGTGCTGATATGAATTTCGGAAAATGTGTATTTGTTGGAGCGGTCGGAGGACTGACAGAGGATTATCAGATTGGCGATCTATGTACCCCATCTGAATGCATTTCCGGTGTATACATGAATCATTATCTGGATGAGAAGCTTCCGGATTTTACACCATTTGAAAAGATATATCCTAATAAGGAATATACTGAGGATATTGAAAGATTTATTGAAACATCCGGATATAATCTTAAGCATGCAAAGGTGTTTTGTACGGATTCCATATCGCTTGAGTATTCTCATCTTGATGATATAAAAGAGTCAGGGGCAGAACTGATTGAAATGGAAACTAGTACATTTTATACATTGATGGATCTGTTTGAGGTACCGTCCATAGCACTACTTGCTGTATCAGACAACTCTGCAACAGGAGTGCCGCTTCTTGGAAGAGGAGAAGAGTTGGCAGAAAAATATGGTTACACTAGAAGTGTTGTTATACCGGATTTGATATTTAAGATAGCAGGAATGAAATAATGAATGAAAATGAAATATATTATGCTTATGAAATGATTTATGACAGGGCAGATGTGCCTGAAACAAGAAGGGAAAAAGAGCACAGATGAGATAGTAAGGGGGCTATCCTATGATATGTTGAAACAGAAGGTATCGGATGATAGAAAGAACACTCTTATATCACAGAATGTTGTAAGTAAAGATGAAGAAGCTTATTGGCTTATAGATTACTAGTGTGGAAAGTATATCCGCGGGCTTATTCAGATGACATTTTCTAGACACTGGATCATGCATATAGAAGCTTGTCTCAGAATAAAAGGTGAGTTATAAGGTGATTTGTTGAAGGCTCTAGATAGGGGATTAAGGATGAAATATGGAATAATAAATTACGAAGATAACTTAACAAAACAACTAATAAGAGGTGAGAAATAATTTATCTTGAAATAGACAGACTTATCTTAAGTCCAAGTGGTAATTGCCTTGTTTGGTGAAAAATCAGGGCCTGGCTATTAGCCAGACTCTGATTTTTTTTATTGACAAAAGAATAAGATTGTTACATAATATATCAAAATGATATATATCAAAACGATATATTAAAGAGAGAAGGAGCGTGGTGCGGTTATCTTTGTCCGCACCCTCGACTCGCTTTATGTGAAAAAATACCTACAAACTATTTTTGCATTTGCTTAAACAACTTTCTTTAAATCCTCAGCATATAAGCGAACTTCATATAAGGTTTCCTTTTTGAAACTATCATTATCGTGAATATTTAATGTATATTTGATGTTTGCATCTTCAAGCTTTTCTACTAACTTATCCTTCTGATATTCGCTTAATATTATTTTTTCTTTCTTTCCAAATAATCTCATATTGTGTTCCTCCTACTTAATTGGCTTAAATTTTTTAATTTGTTTTATGGTCATATTATATTGCCGCAAGTTAGATGGATTCTTTCTGTTTTTTGTTCGATGCTGTTTTTATTTTTTGTTGTTAGTTTTGGCATTTAATTGAATATTTATGGTTACTATTTATGACGCTTTATAATCTAAGCAAATGTTGCTCATTTGTTGTCATTTAAGTTTTATAATAGAGTTGTGATTTATGTTGTGAATGATAGAATAAGGAAAGAGGGCGATGAGATGAAGAAGAAGATATTGATATTAAGTGCTGTTATTGGGCTTACATTTCTCGGTGGATGTGGTTCGAATGAGAAAAATGAGACAGCTTCACAAACTGTAACTGAGGTGGTTACAGAGGTTGAGACAGAAGACAATATGTCTGCAAAGGAAGAGGAAACTACTGAAGCTAAGCAGGATGACAGTGATGTTCAAACAGTTACAAAAGAAGCCTCTGAATCAGACGCCGAATGGTCTTATGGCGAATATAAATATACTGGTGATGATGGCATTATAAATGCAATCGATCAGTATTTGGTTGCTGAAATAGGAAAGTACTATGATAAGGCAGATGTTGGAATTCCTTATATGCTCATAGTTGACAGGGATGAGAGTGATTCTGAGGATATTAAGGTTTGGGGTGCATTCTGGTATGAAAACTATGATATGGAGGGCGATACCCTTATATCTGTATCAGGTGGTTCACATCCGGGTTGTATGCATCTCAAAAAAACAGATGCAGAATATGTGATAACTGAGTTTGAGCAGGTGGCAGATGGCTCTGACTATGAAGAGAGTGCAAAGGAAATCTTTGGAGATAGATACGATCAGTTTAGTGCAACATATTCAGATGATGATAAGAGAAACGCAGAAAGAAAAGCTGTTATTTCGGATTTTGTGAAGAGTCACAATGTGCCGGTTACGAAATATCAGGATTATGGTTGGGATCCAGTGAATTTGGATTAAAAGGGAGATTTATCATAGAAATACTGGGGACGGTTTTGGTGATGAGCAGTAAGTTGCCTGTCAGGAACCGTCCCCAGTGGTATTTTCGGCATCTTGGTATTTGCCTATGTACCGCTTGGTACCCTATCTATTGAAGAGAGGAATTCTGTGTAGTAGGATGTGCCCATATTAAGAATTCGGAGGTAAAATAATATGGAAACAATGAAACTTACAGAATGTATAAGTGGTTTACACGAACTTAAAAGAGATGCTCAGGAGAGCCAGAAAAAAGGACTTCCTTTCATAATGTCTTCAGTAATAATATGGACATTGATACTATTAGTGCAGTTTCTGCATAAGGATGTGGTTAAGACGAATTTATATACTTTTATGTGCTCCTGTTATCTGATGCCACTGTCTTTTATGTTTTCAAAACTGATAAAAGCTGATATATTTAAGAAGTCCAAGAATCCAATCAATAGTTTGGGATTCCTTTGTACAATGAATCAGACGCTCTATCTCATTATTGTAATGTGGGCTTACAATCAGAAACCAGAAGCAATGGTAATGCTATATGCAATGGTATTTGGTGCACATCTGCTTCCTTTTGGCTGGATATATGACAGCCTTGCATATAAGTTAATCTCGATAGCGGATACAATTGGTGCACTTATCATATGTATGGTATGGGGAGTTGTTCCAATGATAATTTTTGTAATCGTTGCTCAGATAATCCTTTGTGTTAGCCTTTTTATAGAAGTGAAGAAGCTTTGATCCAAATAATACCAGAAAGGTAAATGTAAAAGTTGAAGGTCGATATAAAAACAGATCAAACTGAAGAATCCGTATTGGTAGAGATACACTGCCGTGATATCACGAGCGAAATCTCTAAGCTGGAGCGTTACATTAAACGTTTCCGGGCTTTTATCCCTGCAAGCTATGAAGGAGAGATGGTGAAGCTGGCAATAGAAGCTATTCTTTACATAGAATCTGTAGACAAGAAGACCTTCATTTATACCGAAAATAAAGTTCTGATGACAGACAAAAGGCTATATGAACTTGAAGAACTATTAGATAAAAAGGATTTCTTCAGATGCTCCAAATCAACAATTATTCATCTTAATAAGGTGGAGCGACTTAAGCCGGAAATTACAAGAAACATAATTGCAACACTTACGAATGGGGAGAATGTAGTAGTGTCCAGACGCTATGCAGGTGAACTAAAAAAACTATTGGGAATAGGAATCTAAGCTATGGAAAAAGTAAAAAAGTTAATGATAATAATACGAAATGGCATTGCCTTCATATATTCCTGGCTTGTGATATGTGTCATAATTGTATCACTTATAGTAGGGCAGGAGATAATATCTGTTAGTTTTCTGCTGAAGCTGCTTGCACTATCTTCCTGGGCGGCAATATGTTTTGCAGTCTGCTTTAGAAATCAGAGCCTTCAGAAAAAAGGATTTATCTTCTCACTGACAGCATTTTATATACTCTTTATTCCGATAGAAATAATAATGTTCTATCTGATGAGAATATTTCAAAAAGGGGGAACCCCAGTCCTTTGGATTTATTTTTTCATAATCATAATCACATTTTATATTATATCAGTTTTGATAGACTTTATGGTGATGAGAAAAAGAGCAGAAGTTTACACGAAAAAACTTAGGGAGTATAATGGCATGTAGTTTTAAATATTTTAATTGTGTGGAGGAATGAAAAAAATGAGTTTAGATACCAGTAAAACTATTCTTAAGGTAGTTGGGTTCATAAGCGTTGTTTTGGGAGGCCTTGGTACAGCGGTGGGATTGTTTTTAACTATTGCTGCGTTTGTGGTTGCCGCTAATCCCCAGTTTGGTGATGCAAATGATATGGGAATTACCTTGGTAGCTGGAATTATCATGTTTATGATCAGCATTTTGCCATTAATTCTTGGTATATTTGCATTAAGAGGAGCAAAAGACAGTTCTAAGATTATTCCTATTTGGGGTCTGGCTATTCTATCAGTTGTATTTGGTATTATTGGCCTGATTTTAAATGTAGTAGATTTTATGGGAATTAAGTTCATAATTATAGTTGTGATTGATCTTGTAATAAGCATTATTTTATTTATAGCAGCAAATACAATTAAGAAAAACAGATAAATTTTCTTGAATAGTAAAAATTAAAAATAGACAGCTGAGTTTGAATTCTCAGTTGTCTATTTTTTAATCTCTGTTATTTAATTCCAGCAGTCATAAGTAAGAGATGATATCTGCTTTATAGTTTCACTGCTTGTAGCCGTATTGGTTAGTTCGTCTGCAAATACACATATTATATAGTGCGCATCCGGACCATATACGATAGCACAATCATTATCTGTATCTACAAGGTCTCCGGTTTTGTTAGCGACAACTACATCAGATGGAAGGACTGAAGGAATCTTTTCTGTATATTCCTGCATTTTCATGTAAGATATTATCTTGTCTGCTCCTTCAACGTATCGCTTAGTTGAACCGAAGCCATTGTAGGATGCCGTAGATTCATTGTTAGATGAATTTGAACCAGTTGCTCCCTTATCGGAGGAGTTTCCAGTAGCAGCTCCCTTGCCAGGTTTATTTGAAGAAGATGTGTTGTTGGATGAATCGCTGTTGGCTGAAGTTCTTCCAGATGAACTGTTATATAGAAGTTCGAGATAATCTCCAACCTCCGCTGCATAGATATAATTTTCACCAGCTGAGTCAAAATCCAGCATAAGACGTCCCATACTTGTTCTTGTATAGCCCAGGGAAGCTATATAGGAATTCACTATATACATTCCTTCCTCGGCATCTCCGTTACCAAGCATTCTGACAAGAGAATTGCAGGCATCATTATCGCTGACAGATATCATAATCTTTACAAGATATTCTATATCATCAGAAGAGTTACCATAGTTCAGCAGCTCGTTGTAATGCTGATAAACTGCACCAGCAACGAAAAGCTTGATGATGCTGGCCGCCTTCTGACTGCTCTCGGTCAGGTCTATAACTTCACCAGTCTTAAGGTTCTTCATATAAGCTGAGCAAAGAGAACCTTCATTTCTTACATTGTTAAGCCAGTCTGTGGCTTCACTTCTGAGTTTCACAGAGTCCGAACTTAATTCAACCGAGCCAGCATTATTAGAACTATTATTATCGGAGCTGTTATTAGAGCCATCTGATTTAGTTCCCTTACCAGAGTCATTTGAGTAGTCGTCAGGATTATACTCTGGGAGTTCGAAATAGCGCTCGATACCATTTACGATACCAGTGACCATTCTCTCCTGAAATTCACTGTCCTGCATATTGGTATCGTCATATTCGTTGGTCATGTAGCCCATTTCCAGAATCATAACCGGGATAGTACTCCAGTTGATTCCAGTCATTGTGTCGGTGGTTACGATACCTTGATTCGCAAGCCCTGTTTCATTTATATATTCACTAAGTACACAGTCTGCCAGCCTGTAGCTGTCGTCGTAAATGTAACTGCAATAAGGATTATAAGGAGAACAGACCATTCCAAGTGCACCATTTACACTTGAATCATCAGCGCCATTAGCATGAATTCTAATGGAAATGTCAGCACCTGCATCATTTGCGAGACACGCACGTTCACTGTTGCTGATGGCAGTGTCGTTATCCTCTCTTGTCATCATAGTCTGATAGCCCATTTCCTTCAGCTTATCACGAAGCTTTAGAGATATGTCAAGATTGAGCTGATATTCGGGAACACCTGTAAATCTTCCAGAAGTACCGCCTGTTGCTTTCATCTTCATCTCAGAAGAACCCGGACCATTTGGCTCCATGTCACTCATATCAACATTTGGTCCCTGATGACCAGGATCAATGGAAATGAGAATGCTGCTTCGCGGATTTACAGCCTTTGGAGTATTGCCTGCATTTGCATCGCCAGAACTTGCAGCATCAGGGTTTTCATCTACCAGAGCTCCCTTTCCAGGGGTTTTGTTAGAAGTGTCTTCAGTCGTTTCTTCTGAAGTGTCTTCCGTAGTTACTTCCTCCCAAGAATCGGATATTTCATCTTCAGATGATGCATCAGATACATCTGAGCTCTCCCTGTCATCATCAGAATTATCAGCCTTTCCACAACCTGAGAATAAGGAAAATGAAAAAAGCATGATCAGGAAAAGTATGGAAAGCTTTATTTTATATTTTGGTTTTCTCATTTTTGATTTATACATTTTGGGCCTTTCTATTTTTAGGGCTTTACTATTGCCTGATATGTTGAGGATTTTTGACAGTGCTGTCAGGAAATCCAGACAAGTTTTTGGTTATAGTAATTTGGAAATATAAAAACTGCTGTTATCTTAGCAGAGAACAGCAGTAGGATTAACTTTCAAATATTACCTTTAAAAGTCATATTCTGTAGTCGTGTTATTCTCCGAATCACAAATGAATTATTGATTCAGTATAACACAGACTACACTTCAAGGTATATAGGGTTTTCATTATACGATGGCGGTTAGGCCTTAACTAATTTTCTTGTTTTAGTATAGTTTTCGGCTCTGTATTTCAGTCGTTTCATTATTGAAATATATGCAATTATCAAGAAGATGTCTGCGAGCAGCCATGCAAGTGGACTTGCGAGGCATGCAGCTTTGTAGCCATACTCAGGTACAAGAACTGATCCGGCAAGACCCCTGGCAATCATTTCGAAAACTCCAGCAAGTATGGCAAGTATAGAATATCCCATACCCTGTATCATGAATCTGACTACATTTACCAGTACAAGCAGGCTATAGAACATTGAATTACATCTCAGATACATCTGTGTATTCTTAAGAAGCAGTTCACTTGGCTGTTCAAGGAACAAGCCCACAAGATCCTGTCCGAAGCATTCAAGCACTATAAATGCGATTGCAGAATATACAAATCCAATCACAGCACTCCAGATGAGTCCACGATTTATACGATCATATTGTTTAGCTCCCATATTCTGACCGCTGTAGGTAGCAGCAGTTGAACCCAGCGCATCAAATGGACAACAGAAGAAAATGCTTACCTTGAGTGCGGTTGCAGAAGAAGCAACGTAAGTACTACCTAGTACATTTACAGCAGACTGCAGAACCACACTTCCGATAGCAGTTATGGAATACTGAAGCCCCATAGGGATTCCGATGTATAGAAGCTTTCCGATATAAGAAAAGTCAAGCTTCATTTCTTCCTTACTGAGTCTTAAGATTGTGAATTTCTTCCTTATATAAAGGATACAGAGCACACCAGAAACCGCCTGTGAGATTACAGTTGCAAGTGCAGGACCTGCTATTCCCATCGGTCTAACCATAACAATATCCAAAATAATATTCAGTACAGATGAAATCAGCAGAAAATAAACAGGAGTTTTGCTGTCTCCCAGACTTCTCATTATTCCCGAAGAAAGGTTGTACATAACCGTGATCGGGATACCTAAGAAAAGTATCGAGAGATAGGTGTGAGACTCATCGATTATATTTGCTGGTGTATTCATAACAAGCAGAATGCTTCTGCAAAGCAGATACACAGTAACAGTAATAACAGATGTGAACATGATTGATGCCCAGATACTGTTAGAAACAAATCTCCTCATGGAAACAAAATCCTTAGCTCCAAACTTCTGAGCTACAGGAATAGCAAAGCCAGAGCAAAGTCCCATGCAGAAACCAATTATCATAAAATTGACAGAGCCTGTGGCCCCTACAGCTGCCAGGCTGTCCTCACCCAGGAATCTACCAATGATTACCGTATCCACCAGACTGTAAAACTGCTGGAAAAGATATCCTACCAGAGTAGGCAGCATAAATCCCAGAATGTGTTTGAAAGGTGAACCTGTTGTCATATCAACCGTTTTCTTATCAGTCATAATCCCTACCTCCTTTGT
>JAILEL010000146.1 GCA_024687845.1 Eubacterium sp. | reverse complement strand
GGACTATAAACGCAGAATGTTTTTCAGAGAGTGCAGTATCAAAAACGTAGGAATAGTGGGCTATTCCGAGGCTTTTGGTGCTGTGCTATTCTGGAAAACAGGCAAGTTTAGAGTCCAATTAATTAGAAATCTCTATACTAGGTTCAAGCTTATATGCTCAATAGAAGCAGTTAGAGAGGGGTATTATATTATGGTAAGCAGAAAGATTTCTATTATCAAAAGAAGTGTTGCATATCTATTAATCCTTGTTCTTATTTCAGGTATGTTTGTAAGTGTACCTGATCAGTCTGTTAATTCTATCAAAACTGTAGAGGCAGCTGATGCAGCGGTTTATGTCAAAGCTACTGCTATGTACGGTTATGCTTATCAGGTGCTTAGTCTTATCAATCAACAGAGAACCCAGTATGGACTGAATGCTGTTCAGATGGACATGACACTCCTGAATGGAGCTATGCAGAGAGCTGCAGAATCAGTTGTTATCGGAGCTGCATATGATCACAGTGAGATTGATAACAGTATTGCCCATTCCAGACCTGATGGAACGAGTTGTTTTACAGTAAATGACAAAATAGAAGGCGAGAATATAGCTTATGGTCAGACCTCACCGTCTTCGGTTGTAACTGCCTGGATGAACTCTGAAGGTCATAGGAAGAACATCCTTACTGCAGAGTGGAAATCAGTAGGAATCGGTGTGGTATATATTTACGGTGACTATTATTATTACTGGGCACAGAGCTTCAGTTCTCAGTCAGCCAGTATACCAACTGTAAGAAATGATAGCCCCGTAACCTCATTTCATGTAAATGTTTCTAACAGTGTTTATAACAGACTTGTATCCAGAGGAAAGATGAATAATGGCGTCTTCAGTTCTACTACTCCTACGAATAATAATTCTTCAGGAGGTTCATCCGGTGGTGGTATCTCCGGTAACTGGACTCAGGATTCAAGGGGCTGGAAATTCTATTCCAATGGAAAGTACCTTAGAAACAGCTGGTTAAGAATAGGAACCAAATGGTATGCACTTGGATCGGATGGATATATGATTACAGGCTGGAGAATGATTGAAGGCAGCTACTACTATTTCCATTCAAGTGGTGTTATGGCATCAAATGAGTGGGTTGGTGGTTACTGGCTCGGTTCCAGTGGTGCATGGACTTATCATAGTATAGGCAGCTGGCATAATGGTGCAGGTGGCTGGTGGTATGGAGATACTTCTGGCTGGTACGCAAGCAACTGCTGGCAGAAGATTAATGGCAATTGGTATTATTTTAACTCGTCAGGCTATATGCTGACGAACACATCTGTAGATGGCTACTGGCTTGGAGCAGATGGTGCGATGTTGTAGAAGTACCTTAGACAGTGCGGACTTATGATTGTTTTGGGTAATAAATGATAAGAGCCACCAGACTTACTTGTAATGTTTGGTGGTTCTTTTGTTAATATTCGCGGTTGACTCAAAAAACACTCTTAAGTCCGCATCGCATAACACTTATTCTTATGCAAGCATAAATAAGTTTATATGCGATGCTCTATCGCTGCTAACGCAGCACTGAATCGTGTTTTTTGAGTCACCTGCTTCGCAGGTATCATGAGATAAGTAAACAAAAAGTGCCTGCAAGCAGTCATTTTTGCTTACTTATTTCATGAACCGCGAATAGTAACGTGGATATTTGATATAAAAAGTTTTTATAAAGATATCTTTATTATTTAAATTTTTTATGGTACAATAGGTAAGATTTTTAAGAAAAATAGGGTTTTATAAAATTCACAGGAGGAATTTTTGATGAAAGCATATACAGAAATGACAAAAGAAGAGCTGGCTGAGGAGATTAAGGTCCTTAAAGCAGCTTATAAGAAATATCAGGATATGGATTTAAGACTGGATATGAGCCGTGGCAAGCCTTGCCGTGAACAGCTCGATATATCTATGGGAATGATGGATGCGCTTAATTCAGAAGCTGATCTTTCCTGTGAAGATGGAACTGACTGCCGTAATTACGGGGTACTGACAGGTATTCATGAGGCTAAGGTTCTTCTTGGTGATATGATGGAGAACAATCCTGATAACATTATTATATATGGTAATTCATCACTTAATGTTATGTATGATACCATTGCCAGAGCTATGACTCATGGTATTATGGGCAATACTCCATGGTGTAAATTAGATAAGGTTAAGTTTCTCTGCCCTGTTCCGGGATATGACAGACATTTTGCTATTACAGAGTATTTTGGAATAGAAATGATTCCTGTACCAATGAGTCCAGATGGTCCGGATATGGATATGGTTGAGAAGCTGGTATCCGAAGATGATAGTATTAAGGGTATCTGGTGCGTTCCAAAGTATTCAAATCCACAGGGATATTCTTATTCAGATGAGACTGTCAGAAGATTCGCTAGAATGAAGCCAGCTGCAAAGGATTTCAGAATATTCTGGGATAATGCATATGGAATCCATCACCTCTATGATGATAAGGAAGATTATATTGTTGAGATTCTTGCTGAATGTAAGAAGGTCGGAAATCCTGATTTGGTATATAAGTTTGCATCAACCTCTAAGATATCATTTCCGGGAAGTGGTATAGCTTGTCTTGCTACATCTCCAAATAATATGGAGGATATTATGAAGCAGCTGAATCATCAGACTATCGGTCATGATAAGGTGAATCAGCTTCGTCACGTAAGATTCTTTAAGGATATTCATGGAATGACAGAGCATATGAAGAAGCATGCTGCTATAATCAGACCAAAGTTTGAGATCGTTCTTTCAACACTTGATAACAGGCTTGGTGGTCTGGGAATTGGTGAATGGACAAGACCTATCGGAGGATATTTCATCAGCTTCGATGCAATGGAAGGCTGTGCCAAGGCAATCGTTGAGAAGGCTAAGAAAGCTGGTGTTATAATGACAACTGCAGGAGCAACCTGGCCTTATGGTAAGGATCCACACGATTCTAACATCCGTATCGCACCAACTTATCCAAATATTGAGGATCTGAAGTTAGCTGCTGAGCTCTTTACATTATGTGTAAGACTCGTAAGTGCAAAGAAAATCTACGAAGAGATGGATAAATAATATATAAAAAAGTTAATTTAAAAAGCAGGCATCTGGAATTTGCCAGATGCCTGCTTTTAAATTTTGGGTTCTTATTCGAACCTTATATTTACATCTCCTGCGTCGGAGTTAATCTTAATTTTCTTTTCTTTGCCATTATTTGTTATATATTTGTTATTCTGGTCTTTTCCGTTTAATGAGAAATCTCCGTAATCTACTTCAACTTCGATATCGTAATCATCTTCGCTTCCGATCATCTTGAGATCTGTGCTGCCGTAGTCAGCATCGATTGTGATGTCATCGGATTGGATATCATTTATATCTATCTTGCCTGCATCTGCATCTACGCTGATTTTTTTAACCTGACTGTCTGAGATTTCAAGATTACCATAATCAATATCAAGCTTAATTTGATCTGATTCAATCTCGTCAAATACAATATTTCCTGCATTTGACTGAACATCAAGGTCACTTATAGTTGAGTCTGAGATGTTTACATTTCCAGCACTTGCCAGAATCTTAAAACCATTAGTTGTAATATCTGAGAGAATAATATTTCCTGCATCGGTGTCAAGGTCAATATCTTCAAAGCTTTGATTACTGATATTGATTTCGCCGGCATTTAGTTTCATAGTACATTCACTGAGATCAGTTGTTTCAGGAACGGTTATTATAATATAAGGAACCTGAATGTCATCGCTAAAGGAAAGCAGATTAAGCTGTAAATTTTCATGATTTGACAGAATATTTAATGTGTCAGCTTCAACCTCGATTTCAGGCATAGCATTTTCATATGCACCGTAATTTACACTAAAGGAATCACCTTTCTTAATTGTAATATTATAGGCATCCGCATCTATTTTGATGTTTTTAAAATCCGATAAGGATTCTTCCTTAGTTATCATCTTAATGTTTTTATCAGTCAATATTTTGTTATTATTAAAGTCAATATTGAAACTAGCCCTTCCTCCGGTCACTATGCCTATGGTAAATAGTATTCCACCAAGGAAAAAGAGTATTGTACTTGTTATGACTGTTATTATAAGCGCTTTTTTCATAGCAGCCTCCTTATTATAATACATAATCTATTCGTTATTTTTTGACAGATCAACTCTTTCACTTTCTACATATTCTTCTTCACCGCTTGCATTAGTTACATTTTCTGCATTTCTGTATATGGAGCTCTGCTCCTCAGTAGTATTAGTCTGATTATTTGCACTCTGATAACTGCCATTCTGATGTCCATAGCTTTGTTGCCTATTGTTTTGAGTTCCATTATTTTTTTTCATGGAATTATCAATGTGATGAATGAGCCTTATTATTCCTTTAACTGCAAGTTCTCCAAGTTTATAGAAGCCTATACACAGGAGAACACCTAAGGATATAGACATGAGTGACATTCCGAGAAGTATAAGCACCTGTGAACCTGATTCTGCCCAGAATATTGCTGGGATTGCAACAATTCCAGCAACTACTATGCAGAAAGAAGCAACAATAAGAGAGAATATTACAGCAAATAATGTTACTAAAATAGCAAAAAGTACTGCGGCAACTACTATGGCAAGTGGAAAAGCAATTGGAGCTGCAAAAATACCGAGAATTACATACCATATAGCTTTTGTACTATTTTTAATACCACCCTCGGATTCAACTTTCTCTATCTGTCTGTCTTTACATTCTTCTAAGATTCGGGCTGCTACTTCATCTACATTTCCGACAAGAGGGATAACATCAGTTGTATCATCTACTCCGGAATCAAGGAAGAATTCCTCATAATATCTGAGTGCATCTTCATAATCCTGTTTTGGAAGTCTGCGAAGTTTTCTGGCGAGTTCGCTCAGATAAGTATTCTTATTCAATGCCATTTACCTCCTTTCCTCCGATGAGTACGTCAACTTTGTTTTTATATTCTTCCCATTCGCTCTGATAGAATCTGAGACGGTGTCTTCCCTCTTCTGTGATTTTGTAGTATCGTCTGTTTCTGCCCTGAAATGGCTGATCATAGGTGGTCAGACATTGTTCCTTCTGAAGTCGTCTGAGAACAGGGTATAGTGTTGATTCAGAAATATCTACGAGTTCTCTTACCTTTTGTGTAAGAGTGTAGCCGTAAGAATCTTCCTTATCCACTATACCCAGAACGCAGGCATCCAGAAGGGGAGCGGTAAGCTGATAAGTCATGAGTATCTCCTCCTTATTATTGGATATTTCGTAAGGTATTATTTTAAAATCAATATAAAAAATATTATAATATATTTTGATATGCTATATTATATGAAGTATAATATTATAGATTTATACTGCTGTCAAGCAATAATTGTTATTAAGTTACTATTCACGGTTTATGAGATATAATTGAAAAACAACTGCTTGCAGTTTGTTTTTCATATTATATCTCATAATACCTGCGAAGCAGGAACTCAAAAAACACGATTCAGTGCTGCGTAAGCAGCAATAGAACA
>JAILEL010000471.1 GCA_024687845.1 Eubacterium sp. | reverse complement strand
GAAAAATGTGCCTATCGGAAAGGATATATCAGTGGCAGGGTTCGATAACGAAAATATATCTTCATTCTTCCGACCAGCTCTTACAACCACTGAATTACCGCTTAGAGCAATAGGGAAAAAAGCTGCGGAACTCATTCTGGAAAGGCTTGAAAATCCTGATAAACATGAGATAAAAGAAGAACCGGAAATATTCGAAATGCCATGTAAAATGATAATCAGAGATTCCGTGAAGGAACATTAAGGGTAAAAATGAACGACAGACTTATATTTCATGTAGATGTGAATAGTGCTTTTCTTTCCTGGGAAGCTGTGGACCGTCTTACTAAGGGCGAGACTCTGGATCTTAGGACTGTTCCATCATGTGTTGGTGGTGATCCGGACCGGCGTACTAGTATAGTTTCCACCAAGTCAATTCCTGCTAAGAAATATGGTATTGTGACAGGTGAACCCGTTGCAACTGCACTCCGCAAATGTCCTGAGCTTATAGTTGTCAAACCTAATTTCCAGCTATATAAGAAAATGTCACATGCTTTCAAAAGTATATTAAATGAATACACACCGCTTATGCAGTCATTTTCCATAGATGAAGTTTTTATGGATATGAGCGGGATGCGGCGACTTTACCCAGATCCTATAAAGCTTGCACATGAGATGAAGGATAGAATCCGAGATGAACTCGGATTTACCGTGAATGTAGGTATAGCAAGAAATAAACTGTGTGCAAAAATGGCTAGTGATTTTGAGAAGCCGGATAAGGTGCATACATTATTTCCAGACGAGATAGAAAGAAAAATGTGGCCTCTCCCAGTAGGTGAACTTTTTGGCTGTGGACAGGCTACAGCGAAGAAACTTGTTGATATGCATATAAAAACTATCGGGGATCTTGCCAAAGAGGATGAGCGGATATTGTTAAGCGCATTTGGTGAAAAGACAGCGCGTTATCTTCATAATGCTGCAAATGGGATAGATGATTCTCCTGTGGAAAATGAAGAGCGGGAAGCCAAGAGCTATAGCGTTGAAAATACAACTGAGGATGATGTGACAGACTTTGATACTGTTAATCATTTACTTCTTGCAGAAGCTGATGTTGTAGCAGGAAGACTGAGGGCAGATGAAGTGAAGGCTTTTACGGTTACAGTTATATTTCGTACTAGCGATATGAAGCGACACTCACATGGACGAAAGATGGAGAACTCGACAGATATAACTTCGGAAATATACGATATGGCCGTTCGGCTTATGCGAGAAGCCTGGAAGGGAGAACCGCTAAGGCTTATAGGTCTCGCAGCTTCGGATATTGATAAGGATGGCTTCCAGCAGATGTCTTTGTTCGGAGAAGAAGAGAAGGAAAAACAGAAGAATCTTGATAAAGCATTGGATCAGATTCGAAGCAAATATGGAAATAATAGTGTAATGCGTGCAGGAATCGGAGTATTTCGAGGCGATAGAAGAAAAGATTAAGTATATAATATATGAAAGCATTTTCTAAAAAAAGGAAAATGCTTTTTTAATTTTAAAAACTTTTTAAGGACTTTTAGAAAATGATTATATTATACTACATTCAAGCTCGGAGCAAATTGTAACAATCTACAAGGTAAAAATATACTTGGTAATAGGAGAACAAATATGTTTTTCAGAATGATAAAAAAAGATTTAAAGGACAGTAAGGGACTGAATGTCATCATCCTGCTTTTCATGGTGATGGTATCTGCTCTGGTTACTGCCAGTGCGCTCCTGATGTTTGCAAATATCAGAGGTGTTAAGGTATCGCAGGAAAGATGTAAGCCTTATGATGCATTTGTTATTTATAGCAAGCTTTTAGGTGATGCTGAGGGACAGCAGAAAGCCATGGAAGATGTTATATTGACCAGGTTCCCAAATGCAAGGATAGAACATAGCGAATGTATTAGGGTTAATCATTCAAATTTTTACTATGATGGAATTGATTATGACTATCTGAATCAAAATTCAGGAAATAAGTTTTTTGCACTTATGAAGCAGCCGAGGGAGATGAATCTGGTTTATGATCAGAACAATAAGCCGTTTTCATTAAAGAATGGCGAGGTGGCTATACCATATTCGTTTTCTATGCAGGTAGGGCTTAAGGCAAGGGATGAAATATATATTACAGCGCCTTCAGGAAAACAATTTAAGTTTACCATATCAGTGGTTACAAGAGATCCAATTCATGACTATTTATTTAGATTCCTATTGTCTGATGCAGATTATGAAAAAATGAGTTCTGAATGTCCACAGAAGGAGGGTTTAACCGGATTTGTTGCAGAACAAGAGTTTACTGAAAATGATCGAAAAAATCTTAATTCGGATTTTGCAAAGGATGAGAACTATAAATATTATTTCGAATCCTGTCTCCCAGATGGACATATAGCAAGTAATGCTGCGCTTGTTTCTGTACTAATTACATTTTTCATGTTTATAACCTGTATCTTTATGATACTGATCATCCTTTTTACTATCGGATTTACTATCAGATCGGCTATCAAGAAAGAGGAACGGGAGCTGGGAATCATGAAAGCTCTTGGAACGGATTCGGTTTCTTTCAGATGGCTTGTTGCAGCAAAGTATATAGCATTTTCAATCGCTGGAGGATTTATAGGACTTTTTATCGGTATAGTTATGGGAAATGCCCTGATAGGACGTTTCTATTACAATATATCCTACTCACTTAGTTGGGTTGACTATCTGGTAGCAGCTATATCTGCTTTACTGATCATTGTAGTGGTAATCCTCTTCATCCTGCTTTCAATGAGGAGATTAAATAAGATATCAGTTATGGATGTACTTCATGGAGAAGCAAGGTCAGAAAGGATTAAACATAGTGACCGTTTTAGTTTGAGTAAAAGAAATAAGATGCCGCTACCATTGTTTCTGGCACTTTCGGATATATTTGGTAATTTCAAGAGATACATACTTCTATTTATAGCATTTGCTATAGGAAGTAGTGTGGTGCTTATAAATATTCAGGTTAGAGATACAGTAATAAGTTCTGATTTTTTATATAAGTTTTATACATGGAAGAAGCTTGAGGCTGTAACTATGTTAGATGATAAAAAATATGAAGAGCTGACGAACGGAACCGACAGAGCTGATATCTTTAAGAGAAACATTAGTTCTCTTATGGAACAAAATGATATCTCTGCTACTGTAGAAACCAAAGATTCTCAGAATGCAAAAATGATTTTTGGTGATGAAACTGAAGCAATATTACTTTCATTTAACTTTGATCCAGAGGGATTGGTTATAAGAGATGGTGGCCAATATCCGAAACTTCGAAATGAAATCCTTATGGACTATCATACAGCCAGTACTCATGATGTGAATATAGGAGATAAGGTATTAATATCCTATAACAAGTATTCTGAGGACCGCCTTACTGTAGAAGAAACACAGGAAGAATTTGTGATAACAGGTTTTATTGATAGACTCTCATCATTTAATGACAAAGATGTAATTATGTCAGCAGAGTTTAAAGATGCAGAATCCGAAGGATGGGATGTCGTAGGTTTCACATTGGATGTACCGGATTCAGAGAAGAAGGCCGAGTATGCTAAGCTTGATAAATTGTTCGAGGGACAAATGATGTCGGATGATGAGCTGATAGCGGCATTTCTCGGAATGTATGATGTACTATTCTCATTTCTTCGTAATATGATGATGATAGTTGTAACGGGCGTCCTTGGATTTCTGATTGTAATGTATCAGACAGTATTTATGAAGGATGAGGAACCGGAAATAGCTCTTCTTATGAGCACTGGGGTGGATGAAAAAACAGTGAAGAGATGGCAGTTCATAAGAATGATGATCCTTTTTGCAACTGCTACGATAATTGCACTGATTTTTACACCTTTAGTTATATCTCGGGTAATCGGTTTATTATTTAACGCAATGCTTGGACTTACGGGATTTGTGTTTAGTGGTGGAGTGCTTCTATCAATAATATGGACAGTATTTATATCGATGTTTATTGCAGTAGTTATGATACTCGTGATAAGAAAGATCAGAAATATCGAAATATGGAGGATTAGAAATGAGTAATAAGGTTTTAGAGGTTAAGGATCTGTGCAAGACCTATGTGATAGATGAATATAGTAACAATGTGCTTCAGAATGTTAACTTCAGTATGGAAGAAGGCGAGTTCGTTTCAATAATGGGTCCTTCAGGTTCCGGTAAGTCAACACTGCTTTATACAGTAAGTGGTATGGACAGTATGACTTCAGGTAATGTTACATTTGACGGAGAAGATATATCTAAGCTGGACAGGAATGCTATGGCAAAGGTTCGTCTTAATAAGATGGGGTTTGTCTTTCAGCAGATGTATATGATGAAGAAGCTGAATATCATGGATAATGTTATCCTTCCGGGATATCAGGCTAAGCTGAAACCAAGGGCTGAGGTTAATAAGGATGCCGAGACACTTATGAGAAGACTGGGGATTATTGATACTGCAGACAGATTTATCACTGAAGTATCTGGTGGTCAATTGCAGAGGGCATGTCTTTGCAGATCACTAATCAATAGTCCTAAGATGGTATTTGCAGATGAACCTACTGGTGCCCTTAATCAGAAAGCATCTATGGAAGTAATAAGAGAGCTGGTAAATGCCAATAGAGAAGGAACTTCAATCATGATGGTAACCCACAGTGAAAAGATAGCCAGCTGTAGTGAGAGAGTAATCTTCCTTGTTGATGGAAATATCCAGGGAGAGCTTGCCCTTGGAAAGATGGAATCAGAGGAAGACCTTCCGGTACGTGAGAGGAAACTCAGAAACTGGCTGCAGGAGCGTGACTGGTAGAATCATAAATTTATAAGCCAGAATCTAAAATAGAAAGAGAATACGATATGAAATATAAAAATAGTAAAATTTCAAAAATAACCACGCTGGCCCTTTCAGTTATTCTCGCAACTTCCCTGACAGGCTGTGGAAGGATGGAAACCTATGAAGATTTCACATTCCCAGAATCTGTAGAGAGTAATCTGTCTGAAGTTTCTAATACATATATTGAGAAACCGGCAGAATATGGGGATGATGGAACATCTGATAAGATACTAGCTACATTTTCCTCTGCTGATGGAGCCTGCGTAGTAAATAAATTGGAACATTATTATGATGTGACACTGGACTTCGAAAATCACTCACCTGAGGAAGTAGGAAAAGCCTATGCTGAGGAGGTTATGGAAGCATATCCTGAGATTCACGAGGTAATGGAACCATATATATATGAAAATATATATTGGGGATTTCCTGCTTTAGTTGATGACTTTGATCCGGTATGGGACAGAGTCTCCTATCTTGCGAAAACAGTAGAAGATGACCCGAAGCTTTCTGATTACTGGAAGGAACTGGATGCGTATGCCGAGGCAATTTCCGGAGGAGTACATGGATATGCAGAAGATGGTCATATCAGCTATGAAGAAGCAGTGACCTTCAGTTTTATTCCTGAAGCCCTCAGAGGAACTGCATGCTCTGCCCTTTCCCTATGGGGAGACAAGACAGAAACTGGTGACAGAATTACTGTTCGTCTGCTGGATTGGAATCTTGGAACTGAGTATCAGATGTGCAAAGTTCATTCTGTTATTCATGTAAAGAAGGGGGACAGATCTTACACCGGAATTTCATTTTTCGGATTTGAAAGTATTGTTTCTGCAGTAAATGATGATGGTGTATTTGCTGGAATTCTTGATGTAGGAAGCCAAAATGAAACCTATATCTATGAGAATAGAAGATGTTACACTTATGATCTAAGATATGCTCTTGAAGAATTTGATACAGCCAAAGAGGTTGGTGACTTTATGGTGGGGAACAGTGCAAACTATACCTGGAGTCATAACCTTATAATTTCGGATGAAAATTCCAGTTACTGTGCTGAGGATGCTGTCAGCCAGTTGCAGGAGAATGGTAAAGGATATTCTGTACTTCGTGATAATGAGACTCCGCTTTTAAGTGGACTTACATGGGATAATCCGGACAGCCTGTGCGTTGTTAATTCATTTGCCACGAAGGGAAATCAGGATTATCTTTATCAGGATGGTAATGCAGTAAGATGGAACAAATATAATGAATGGGTAGGTGCTGAGGATAAGTTTACTGTAGGTGAACTAAAGACTGCATTAACTAAAGAAAAGGTAAATCAAGGTAAAAAAAAGGACGAAGCATATGTTGTCAATGTAAGAAATACCGGAACCGCGCAGATGATAATCGTGGATTATAATACTGGAAAAGTTCAGGTGGCATTTACACCGGATAGTGGCCCATCGGATGATGTAGTGTTTACAGACATAGGTAGTTATTAGAAAAGTCGGAAAAAATAGTTGATCAGCCGCCATAAGCTCGAGACATCTGTTGAGAGCTTATGGTGGCTTTTGTTGGAATCTAAAAGAATAATCGTGTATAATCAAAGTATTAGGTTGTTACACAGTATCATAAAGGAGCGACAATGACAGATATTCTTATAGTTGAAGATAATGAAGAGCTGGGACAGCTGATTGCTGATTTTTTAAAGAAGGAAGGATGGACCGTTGATTGGGCTACTAGCGCAGAAGCTGGTCTTCTTCTGCTTGGACAGGAAGCGTATAAATTGCTTCTTCTTGATGTTATGCTGCCTGGAAAGGATGGCTTTGAAACACTTAGCGAGATCAGGAAAAGCAGGAATCTTCCAGTTCTTATGATGAGTGCTAAAACTGATGATGACAGCAAGATTCTCGGAATGGAAATAGGAGCGGATGATTATGTGGATAAGCCTTTTTCAATTCCTGTACTGACTTCCAAAATCAAAGCTCTGATGAGACGTACCTATGATATAGCTGAAGATAAAGAAATCCTTTCTTCAGATGGAATCACAGTCGATCTCAGTGCCAGAAAGGTATATAAGAATGATGTGCTGATAGATGTAAAGGGGAAGGAATTTGATCTCCTGGTATATCTTATTAAGAATAGAGGTAAAGCCCTTCGTAAAGAAGCCATTTTCGATAATGTATGGGGAGAGAGCTGTTTCAGCGAGTTGTCATCACTTGGCGTTTATGTAAGCTGGCTTCGCGACAAGATTGAAGATAACCCGAGAGAACCGAAACTGATTAAAACCGTATATAAGGTGGGATATCAGTTTGGTGAAACATCATGAAGGCGTATATCATCAGGCTATTTCTGGTTATATTTGTCTTTATTATATTAATAGTATCGGTAAATATGACTGCGAAGAAGCTTATGGAAAAAGATTTGAGCGAGAGGAATGTAGTAATCTACCGTATTAATTCTGAGCTTGAAGAAGAGTTAAATAATGAACTTTACAGTGCACTTCTTAGTTCGGATTCCAGGACAATGGAGAATTTTAATACTGAAGATGCTGTTTATAAGATATTTACTTCGAGAAAAAATGAATGGAGCAGTCTTTATGGAAAAAAGGCATGCCCTGAGGAAGTAAAGGTTACGCTCTTTTCTTTTTCTGATATTATAAAAAAAGGAAATGAAGTAGGAACGGACAGCCAGAAAAATGAATTCGGAGGAACCGGGGTAAGTGTTCTAAGTCTCACGATTATGGGAGAAATGGGTGGAATAGCAGAGTACCGGTTCAGTGATCCGTTATATGATAAGATGATCATGTTATTGAATATAAGTCTTACATTATCGGCCATTTTAATTGCAATATATGGTCTATGGATTTTGAAGAAGGTTATTATTCCATTTAACAGACTTTCAGATTATCCGGAACGATTATCTAAAGGAGAAATAATCGAACGACTTCCACAGACTAAGGATAAATTCTTCGGTAAATATATTTGGGGAATGAATATGCTTGCTGACAAGCTTGAATCTGAACGCAGGACTATCAGAAGAATATCTGACGAGCATCAGAAAATGGTCACGGTACTGGTTCACGGTATAAAAACTCCGGCTTCAAATATCAAGCTTTTCTCTGAAGCAATTTCTACCGGCCTATATAATCCGGATGGAAAGGTTGATGAGAAGGATGCGGAGCTCGCTGGTAAGATAGAGAAAAATGCAGACGAGATAGAACGTATCGTAAACGAAGCAGTTGATACAGCCAACACAATGATTTTTGAATATGACCCGAATGTAGAACCATTTTATCAGAAACAGATAGAAGACTTTATTCGTGATGAATATACCAATAGATTAAAAGTTGAAAGAATTCCATTTTCGGTTGAATCAGAGGGTAATCCTCTTATAAAAAGTGATCTGAATGGTATTTGCAGAATAATCAGACAGCTTATGGATAATGCAATAAAGTATGGTGATGGATCAGGAATAACTCTCAAAATGAATAAAACTGAAGAGGGACATATGATTACTATCGCCAATAAAGGAGAGACACTTCCGAAGAGTGAACTGCCATTTGTTTTTAACAGCTTATGGAGAGGTTCAAATGCAACTGAAGTGAAAGGAAGCGGAATAGGCTTGTATGAGGCAAGATTTATAGCTAGAAAGCTTGGCGGAGATATTAGAATGCAAACAAGTGAAAATGAGACTTCAGTAACAATCTTCATTCCGTAAATAGGGAAGAATCTTCTTGAAGGATAGCAGGATAAGTAATAAAATGTTTTACAGTGATATATTTGCTGCACTAATCTGATAGATTAAACTTTAATAAGCTTCATCAAAAAAATGAAGGAATATGAAAATATGATAATAGATAGTGAAACAAATAATTTGGTAGCAGAAACTTTGGCTGGGCATTTTGAATGTGTATATTTAATTGATATAGAATCAAATAATTATATTGTTTTTTCAGGTGGTGAAACTGTGAAGGATACGGAGTATCCCGACGGAGGAGAAGATTTCTTTGCGGATGCAGTGAAGAATGCTGATTTATTCATTCATCCCGATGATGTAGAGATGATGATCAGTATTTATTCCAAAGAAAAAATGCTTATGAAACTTTCTGAAAATGGTGTTTTTTCAGTTATTTTCAGAGCTGGTGTAGATGGCAAGCTCCTTCATATGCGTCATATTTATATAATGTGCAAGGATAAAAAGCACATTGTTTGTTGTCTGGAAAATATCGAAGAAGAAATCATGAAAAACAAAGCAAATGAACGTGCTCTTCAGTCAGCAAAACGAATGGCTCGTCTCGACGCTTTAACAGGTGTACGTAATAGAAATGCTTTTAGAGAATTCGTTTCTTCGATAGATTCTGAAATTGAGTCAAAAGGCAATCATTCTCCATTTGGTATTGTTATGTTTGATATTAATAATCTTAAGCTCTTAAATGACACAAGGGGACACAGCTTCGGAGATGAGATTATTCAACGAGCAAGTCGAATGATATGCGACATATACAAGCACAGTCCGATATTCAGGGTAGGAGGAGATGAATTCGTAGCCTTTCTATCAGGTCAAGATTACCAGCGACGGGAAGAACTTCTAAAGAAAGTTGAAGCTGAATCCCTTGCAAACAGGCGTGCTCGTTCAGGACCGATAGTTGCAAGTGGAATGGCAGTATTTGATCCAAAGATAGATAAAAAGGTTGATTCTATATATGAACGTGCTGATAAAATAATGTACGAAAACAAAAAAGAGCTTAAGGCTATGGCTTTAAAAGACGGATTTGCAAATATGGAAAAAATCAATGCTCCGATTTCTGATGAAAGGAAACGTTTATTGGATGGGCTTTTTGATGCTATGTATACTATTGCTGGCGAGGGCTATGTATATCTAAATGATATGAAATATGATTTTTCCCGTTGGTCCTTATCACTCATCGATGATTTTGGACTAGAATCCGAATATATGTATCATGCTGATAAGATATGGCAGGATTATATTCACCCTGATGATATGGATGCTTATAGGGAAATGATAGATGCTGTCTTAGGTAGTAATGCTGAAGTCAGACCATTTATATATCGTGCAAGGGCAAAAGATGGTAAATATGTTTTTCTTACGACAAGGGGTTTTGTATTAAGTGACAAGGAAGGAAATCCTGACTATTTTGGCGGAATCATAATCAAAAAATAAAGGCATGACATACCATAAATAATAGGTTTTAAAGGATTACATCATGAAAGAAATAACTCTTGAAGAATTAAAGGCATTAAAAAAAGAATCATATGAATTAATCGATATCAGAGACGAGGGACTGACCCTTTATGGTATGATTCCTGGAGCTGTTAATATATTTATAGAAGATCTGGAAGAAAGCAGTTTACTTGCCGATATTCCTAAGGATAAAAAACTGATATTCTACTGTGAGGTTGGGCGTAAATCCCGTGAGATTGATGATACTGAAGAATACCTGGAAGGAAGGGATTGCTATAGCCTTGCAGATGGTTATGTAGGATATATAAGAGCTGGCATTCAGAGCGACGAAGATAAAGAAGAAAAACGTAAAAAAGCTGAGAAAAGCATACAGAAGAAGTTTCATAAGCAGCTCTTTTCTCCATTTGCCAGAGCTTGTAAGACTTATAAACTGATTGAAGATGGAGATCATATCGCTGTCTGTATATCCGGTGGAAAAGATTCCATGCTTATGGCTAAGCTGTTTCAGGAGATTCAGCGTCATAGACAAATGGAATTTGAACTGACATTTCTTGTAATGGATCCTGGTTATAATAAAGAAAACAGGGCGCTTATTGAGAGTAATGCAGATGCACTTGGAATTCCAATTACAATATTTGAAAGCACCATATTCGATACAGTCGATACTATTGAAAAAAGTCCCTGCTATCTATGCGCAAGAATGAGACGTGGATATCTATACAGCAAGGCAAAAGAACTTGGCTGTAACAAGATTGCTTTGGGACATCATTATGATGACGTTATAGAAACTATACTTATGGGCATGCTTCATGGGGCTCAGATTCAGACGATGATGCCTAAGCTTCATAGCACGAATTTTGAAGGAATGCAGCTGATCCGTCCACTTTATCTGGTTAGAGAAAGTGATATATGTGCCTGGAGAGATTACAATGAATTACATTTTCTTCAGTGTGCATGTCATTTTACAGATACCTGTACTACTTGCCATGAGGATGGGACGACATCTTCTAAAAGACTGGAGACTAAGAAGCTTATTGCTGAGCTGAAGAAGAGTAATCCTTTTGTTGAATCTAATATTTTCAGAAGTGTTGAAAATGTCAACATAGATACGGTTATTGAATATAAGAAGAATGGTGTAAGGCATAACTTTCTTGACGAATATAAATGAAAATCCACATAGAAGAGGTGATTTGCATGAATAGGTATAAACTAAAAAAATGGATTTCTTTTTTAATCATGACTGCATTTATTGCAGTCACCTTTTTTAATTTAATATGTTTTAAGGTTTCAAATGTAGATGCTCAGGAAAATGATAGTAATAATTCTTCTCAAAGTGAATCAGAAGTAAAGTGGCAGGATTATAACGGAAAGAGGATTGGAGTTCTGACAGGAACGCTGATGGAGGATGCTGCCAAAAAATATTTTCCTGATAGTGAATATTTATATATGAATAGTTATCCTGACTGTAATGCGGCGCTTCTTGCCGGAAAAATAGATGCTTATCTGGGAGATGAGCCTGGTCTTAAAACTATTCATGCTGAACAGCCTAAGATTGACTATATTCATGATCGTATTACGAGTCAGGATCAAAGCTTTGCCTTTCGTAAGGATGATCCTAAAAGTGCTGCATTATGTGAGGAACTGAATGAATTCCTGAAAAAAATCCGCGAAGATGGAACTATGCAGGAAATCGATGATATCTGGTTTGGACTGGATGAGGAACGAAAGGTAGTAAATATGGACGACCTTACCGGAGAGAACGGTACTATCAAGGTCGTTACCACATCTACAGATATGCCATTTTCCTACATCAAGGATGGCAAGAATGTAGGTTATGATATTGACCTGATTGTTCGTTTTTGCAGAGACAGAGGTTATGCTTTAGAGCTTGGTGACGTAGATTTTTCTGGACGTATTCCAGCTGTTCTGTCAGGCAAATATGATTTTTCAACAGATATGAATGTGACAGATGAGAGAAAAGAAGAAGTTCTTTTCTGTGATCCGACAAGTACAGGTGGAATTGTTCTTGCGGTTCTGGCTGATGATCTTGCAGCCAATTCCGATTCAACAGATAGTGAATCATCTGAAACTAAGGCTGAACCTGAATTTAAGACTTTCGAGGAACTGAATGGGAAAACCATATCCATGCTTACAGGAGCTCCTTTTGAAGAAAAGATATCTGCACATGTACCGGAAGTAAAGGAATTCACATATTATACATCTATGACAGATATGATGCTCGGATTGGTAAGTGGGAAAACAGATGCTGCATTAAATAACAATGCAGTAGCTTCACTTGCTGTTAATAAAACTCCGGAGCTTACCCTTTTCCCTGAAAATCTTGGAGAAAGCTTCTACGGGATTGCATTTGTTAAGGGATATGAAAAGCTGGATGAGTGGCAGGCTGCATACGATAAGATTCCAGAGGAAACTAAAAATGAGTTATGGGAAAAATGGATCGGGGCAGATGAAAGCGTTAAAAAAGTTCCTGATCAGGACTGGCCCGGAACTGGCGGTACTGTAAATGTTGCTGCCTGTGATACCCTTGCTCCTATGAGTTATGTGGGAGAGGGAGGAGAACTTGCAGGCTTTGATATAGAGATGATTCTCCTTATGGCAAAGGAACTGGATGTGCATGTTAACTTTACGGGAATGGATTTTGCAGCTATTCTTGCCAGTGTTGAATCAGGTAAATCTGATATGGCATGTGGTTCAATTATCGTTACAGATGAGAGAAAGGAGAAGATGGATTTTGTAAATTATTATCCGGCTTCTTTCGTGCTGATTGTTCGTACAGTTGGAAATGTTACGGAGAGTGGTGGTTTTATCGATGAGATAAAATCCAGCTTCAATAAAACATTTATCCGCGAGGACAGATATAAACTGTTTTTATCTGGAATACTTACAACAATAATTATTACAGTTCTTTCAATACTTTTTGGAACAGCTCTTGGTTTTCTGATGTATATGGTATGTCGGAATGGAAATAAGTTTACTAATGCTATAGCTAAAGTATTAGTATGGCTGGTTCAGGGAATGCCGGTTGTTGTTCTTCTTATGATACTGTTTTATATTATATTTGCAAAAACTGATATAAATGGAACCATTGTTTCAATTATTGGATTTACATTTGTATTTGGAGCCGGCGTTTTCGGAATGCTTAAGTCCGGAGTTGGAGCGGTTGATAAAGGCCAGACGGAGGCAGCTTACGCGTTAGGCTACGGAGATATGAAGTGCTTTTTCCGTATCATTCTTCCTCAGGCTATCCCACATTTTCTTCCGACCTATAAGGGAGAGGTAGTTTCGCTCATCAAGTCAACTGCTATAGTTGGATATATAGCAGTACAGGATCTGACTAAAATGGGAGATATTGTAAGAGGTCGTACCTATGAAGCATTTTTCCCACTCATTGCGGTAGCAATAATATACTTTATTCTTGGTGGATTGCTTACTTTTATAGTTGGAAAGATTGAAATCGGTATCAATCCTAAGAGACGGAAGAAAGAAGACATATTGAAGGGGGTTATGACAGATGATTGAGGTGAAAAATCTAAAAAAAGAATATGACGGTGTAACCCCTTTAAATGATGTGACTGTTACTATAAATGATGGAGATGTGATTTCTGTTATTGGACCATCGGGAACAGGTAAATCCACATTTCTAAGATGTCTAAATCTTCTGGAAAAACCTACAAATGGACAGATATTTTTGAATGGTGAAGAAATCACTGCAAAGGGAACAAATATAAAAAATGTCAGACAGAAAATGGGAATGGTATTTCAGTCCTTTAACCTTTTCGGACATCTGACTGTCATTGAAAATCTGATGCTTGCACCTATGGATCTGCTGAAAAAAAGTAAAAAGGAAGCTTATGAAACTGCTATGGAATATCTCAGAAGAGTAGGACTTGCAGATAAGGTATTGGCATATCCTGATGAGCTTTCCGGTGGTCAGAAGCAGAGAGTTGCAATTGCGAGAACTCTATGTATGGATCCGGAAGTGATTCTTCTGGATGAGCCTACAAGTGCACTTGATCCGACTATGGTTTCCGAAGTACAGGCGGTTATAAGGGACCTTTCCAAAAGTGGAAAAACCATGATCATTGTAACTCACGAAATGAATTTTGCCAAAGCTATCTCAAATCGGGTTTTCTATATGGATGAGGGTGGTATCTATGAGGATGGTACACCGGAAGAAATATTTGATAATCCTCAAAAAGAGCTGACAAGAAGATTTATAAAGAAACTGAAAGTCTTTGAAGAAAAGATTGAAAGCAAGGACTATGACTTTATAGAATTTGGCACACAGCTTGATCAGTATTTTCTTCAAAATGATGTATCACGTGAAGATAGTTACAGAATCAGGCTTGTCATTGAGGAAATAGTACAACAGATTCTTCTTCCTAAGCTTGAGAATCCTTACATTCGTGTAAAGGCCGAGTATTCAATGGAGGACCAGAGCTGTAAGGTTTCTATCAGCTATCCGGGAGATTCCTTTGATATCCGTGAGACAGACAACGAACTATCTCTAGTAATGATACAGAAAATAGCAGGAGAGATACAATATATCTATGATGAAGATGCTGAAGAAGAAAATCAGGTAGATATTCGAATATTAAAAAAATGAATAATACAAAAATGAATATAAAAAACTGCCCAAATTTATAATTGGGCAGTTTTTGACGTTATTGGAACTATTTATATATTAGCAGAATGGCTTAGGTCCCTGTAGAGGAGTCTGTGGCTGTTCTTTTGGCTTAGGTGTAGTTGATACACCAATTGGTCCCTGAGGTCCCTGAGGAGCTTGAGGAGCTTGAGGAGCTGCCTGAGGCTGAAGAGCCGCTTGAGGTTGAACACCCATAGGTCCCTGAGGAGCTTGAGGAGCTGCCTGAGGCTGAGGAGCCGCTTGAGGCTGAACACCCATAGGTCCCTGAGGAGCTTGAGGAGCTGCCTGAGGCTGAGGAGCCATCTGAGGCTGAGCACCCATAGGAGACTGAGGAGCCATCTGAGGCTGAGCACCCATAGGAGACTGAGGAGCCATCTGAGGCTGACCACCCATAGGTCCCTGAGGAGCCATAGGTCCATTCATCTGATAAGCTGCATTTTGCTCTGCATATAAATCTGTAAACTGTTTTGGCTGCTTAAGCGGTTCTTTACTTTTTACGCCTAATGCAGCAAATGCTGTAGCCTGAGGCTGCTGAGGCTCTTTTTTAGTTGAGCCCTGAACTGCCTGCTGCTGACCATAACCTTGCTGTGGCTGACCATAACCCTGTTGAGGCTGACCATAACCCTGCTGAGGCTGACCATAACCCTGCTGAGGCTGACCATAACCCTGTTGAGGCTGACCATAACCCTGTTGAGGTTGATTAAAACCAGGCTGCTGAGGCTGGTTGAATCCAGGCTGCTGAGGCTGATTGAAACCAGGCTGCTGAGGCTGATTAAAACCAGGCTGCTGAGGCTGGTTAAAACCAGGCTGTTGAGGAGTATTTTTATTTCCGAATAACCCCATGATACTTTACCTCCATAATTATATAAAAATATTTGCGAAAATTTTGTTTCGCACCTTAGATAAATATACCACAAAGAGATTTAAATGTCACTATTGTTTCAACGGTTGAAATGCATATCTATTCGTGTTACATTTATCTTTCAGATGCATTACTCTAATACAATTATTTTGAAAGGGTATAAAGATGAAATTCATTATTCAAAGAGTAACTTCTGCCTCTGTTGAAGTAGAAGGAAAGGTTGTTGGAAATATAGATAAAGGATTCTTTGTTCTTATCGGTGTAACGGATAGCGATACTACGGAAATAGCTGATAAAATGATAAAAAAACTCCTTGGCATGCGGATATTTGCAGATGAAGAAGGGAAGACCAATCTCAGTCTTGCAAGTGTTGGAGGTTCACTTCTTCTTGTTTCCCAGTTTACTTTATATGCGGACTGTCGCAAAGGAAACAGACCTTCCTTCATAAAAAGTGGTTCTCCGGAGCATGCTGAAAAAATGTATGATTACATAGTTGAAAAATGCAGGGACTGGGCAGAGTCTCAAAATGAAATGATAAGAGTAGAGACCGGAATATTTGGTGCAGAAATGAAATGCTCCCTTGTGAATGATGGCCCATTTACTATTGATCTGAATAGTAACGACTTATAAAATATAACGTAGCCGATGGTGGATATTTCCACTGTCGGTTTTTTTTTGCTCTTTTTGAGTTAACCGTGAATATTAACCGGCATTTTTGTTATAACCAAAACCTATAACAAAATCATGGTTTTAAGTATTAACACATTTGTTTGGTATGCAATTATAATGGTCAAAGTTCCAAGAGAGGAGGTGATAAGGATGAGCGCTGGTAGGATAAGAGTTGCTGTTGCTACGGATGACGGTATTACAAGTGATGTTTATTTCGGAAGAGCAAACAGATTTGTTCTTGCAGAGATAGATGGAAACAAAATAATACGTGAAGGAGAGATTCTTACAGAGAATCAACCCCATCCTTCAAACAGCTTCGGATGCAACGGCCACGACAGAGAATATATAGAAGGTCTGGTAAAAAAGCTTAATGAATGCAGTTATCTGATAGTTAAGCATATAGGCAACTTTCCTTTCAGAATATTAAAGTCGAATGGAATAAACGTTCTTGAACAGACTGGAGATATAGATGATCTGCTAAAGCGAATGTCGGCCTATGTAACAAGGTAAAACAAAAATAAAAACAAAATAACCCATAAAAAAATTTACAAAACAAAAAAAATGTCGCTAATAGGAGGACGAAATTATGAGAATTAATGGAAACAAATTAACAGGACTTATTGCAGTAGCATTACTTGGCTTATCATCACTTAGTGGATGTGGAAAGAATCAGGCTGATGCAGCAGCAAATGATAAAAGTGGTTCATCAGATGTAACAGTTATTCAGGTAGGAACCCTGCAGAATTATAAACCTTGGTCATATCATGATGAGAATGACAAGCTTGTAGGATATGAAGTTGAAGTTATTCAGGCTGTAGATGAACTTCTTCCACAGTATGAATTTGAATTCAATGAAGGCGCACAGGATGCTAATTACACAGCACTTGAGACCGGAGTATATCAGCTGGTTCTGTCAAATGCCTTCTATACAGATAAAAGAGCAGAGAATTATAACATTCCTTCTAATCCGTTAGGAGCATCACCAAGTGGATATTATATAGCAGCAGAAAATGCAGATAAATACGATACGCTTGAGAAATTAGCCGCTGATGGAGCTGAGGGTATTCCACTCATGGTAGGTGATGGAATGACATATCAGTATGACAAATACAATGAAGAACATGCTGATAAGCCACTTAAGTTTGAATATACAAATGGTGATTCCTTCCAGTCAGATCAGTATCAGTTCGTAGCTGAAGGAAGATATAAGTGGTCACCACTTCCTTATACAGTATGGACATCAGTAGTTGAAGCAGAGGACGGACCATATCATGAATATGCTGATAAATTAAAATTCTATTATGCATTCTCAGTTCCAACCTATGCAATCATTGAAAAAGGAAATGATGAGCTGACAGCAGCTGTGGATGGAGCACTTAAGGAATTAAAGGATAACGGAAAACTGCTTGAGCTTTCAAATAAATATTATGGATATGATCAGTTCAATCCTGGTATTGGTGAGTAATTATTAAGTATTAAGAGGGAGCCATGAGAGAAATACATATAGATAAAATATTTAAATATTTACTGGTGGGGCTGCCGTATCTGAGGATTACGGTTGCATATGTTGCAGCATCGCTTGTGTTTGGTTTTTTGATAGGAATAATAATCGCAAAGCTAAATATGTCAAAGCATAAAACATCAAGATTTTTTGCCCAGCTTTATATAACGCTTACAAGATGCACTCCGCCACTTGTGCTTCTCTTTCTGACATATTATGGGCTCCCTACATTTCTGAGAAATAGCGGACTCAAGATCGGAAAGGTTGAGCCACTTCCATTTGTTTGTCTCACCTTTTCGATATTTGTTGGAAGTTCAGCATCAGAAATAATAAGAAGCGCCATAGAAACTGTTGGAAAATCCCAGAAAGAAGCAGGACTTGCAGTTGGCCTTGGAGAATTTGAGACCTTTTTAATTATCATTCTTCCACAGATGTTTAAGGTTGCGATTCCTAATATTGGAAATACGATCATATATCTTTTTAAAGAAGGCTCGCTTGCTTATACCATCGGCTTACATGACGTTCTTGGCAAGGTGCTCTTTACTTCCTCGGGTGAGAGAAATCTCTACCTTTTGGAAGCGTATCTTGCACTTACTTTGATATATTGGCCAGTCAGCGTTATCATCCAGAAGCTTTTTACATCTCTGGAGAAAAAAATGCAGTATAAGCGAAGAGAAAATAAGAAAAATCCAAAGTATGAAAGGACTGATTCTAATGAATATAGACTGGGGATTCGTACGAGAAGCATTTCCTGAGGTTATAAGGTACATTCCTGTAACCATTCAACTAACATTGATTACGTTTTTAATATCATTTCCATTAGGGGTTCTGATGGCGCTTATTAACCATCATAACGTTAAAGGAATATCGAAAGTAATAAGAGTATATATATCACTTATAAGAGGAACTCCGGTTCTTCTCCAGATATATGTGATATATAACATTCTCCCAATGATACTTACTGATCTACTAGAAGGTGTTGGAAGTGACTTCAAGGTTTACGATCTGGATGCGAAATTATTTGCTTACATAGCACTTTCAGTTTCTACAACTGTAACAATTTCAGAAGCAGTAAGATCAGGTCTTGTAACCGTAAATAAGGGCCAGAGAGAAGCTGCTAAAGCAGTAGGACTGAATGGGTTTCAGACGTTCATTCACATCGTATTTCCACAGGCGTTTTCAGCGGCATTTCCGGTAATAGTAAATGGCTTCGTGGATCTTATAAAGGTTACATCACTTGCATTCCTGATGACAGTTGTTGAAATAACAGGAAAGGCACAGCTACTTGGCGGAATGGAACTTAGATATCTGGAAGCCTATGTAACAGTAGCGCTTGTATATATTATTTTAATCATTTTAGTAGAAGTGATGGCGAAGCCTATTGAGAATAAACTTAACGTATATCGCGGAGGAAGGATTAGAAATGCTACAGGTTAAGGATATTAAAAAATCCTTTGGAAATAATGAAGTTTTAAAAGGTATCAGCTTTGATATAGATCAGGGAGATGTGGTAGTAATCCTTGGCTCCAGCGGCTCTGGTAAGACTACTCTACTGAGATGCATAGAGATGTTTGAAAAGGCGGATGCAGGTGAGGTTTCAATAGGAGACAAAACAGTTAACCTTAAGAAATGCACCAAGCAGGAAAAGAGAGAGCTGAGACAGCATCTGGGATTTGTTTTTCAGAACTACAATCTCTTTGTAAATAAAACAGCTCTGGATAATGTAATGCTTGGACTTACTGTTGCAAGGCATATACCACGTAAGGAAGCTGAAAAAAGAGCGAAGGAAGCTCTTGATAAGGTTGGACTTGCAGATAGGTATGATTACTATGCGAGTGAGCTGTCAGGAGGACAGCAGCAGAGAGTAGGAATAGCAAGAGCGATGGTTTATAACCCGGATGTGATTCTTTTTGACGAGCCTACTTCGGCACTGGATCCGGAGCTGGTAGGTGAAGTGCTTAATACTATCAAGGCACTTGCTGAAAGCGGAACGACCATGGTGATTGTAACTCATGAGATTAAGTTCGCTAAGGAAGTTGCTACGAAGGTTATATATATGGATAACGGTGTTGTGGTGGAAACAGGAACTCCAAATGTTATCTTCACAAGACCTAAGGAAGAAAGAACGAGACAGTTCCTCAGAAGGTATCTGGAATATGATGACTATGTAATATAAGGACTGTTTGTAGGTAATAGAGAGAGGAAGAATTATGGCAGAAAAGATATTTTACCCTGACTTTTTCAATGATGTATTTGGTCCGATTATGCAGCCGGGCTCCAGTGGTGGATTTGCTGGAACTTCAAGAGCTGCCAGAGTGGCAAGATATAGTGTTCTTTCGGAACCGGAGGAAGTAACCTTTGTATTTGCACCGGGCTCGCATACCATTGATAGCCTTGGAACATTTATGGAAGACAGAGCATATCTTGGAGGAATACTTGATTTTGATACTGAGGATGAAAGGTTATTCTCAGCACATGAGATTGCCAGAGAAAGAGGCTTGTCTTATGAATTTAAAGAAGGAAAAGAAGCCGAGAACATCCCTGCTTATTCGGCTTATGTATATATAAAAGGCAAATCAGGAGAAACGGGAACAGCAGTTGTAAGTTCTATCGGAGGCGGGATGATCCGGGCTTACAGACTGAATGATTTTGAGGTGAATTATCAGGCTGATACCTATGGACTCCTGGTCTGGAAAGACAGTGAAGATGTAGATGATGCTCTATCAGATATATTGAAGAATAAGCTTGGAAGTTCATTTGTAGATATAAATATTGTAAGAAATTCATCCGGCAGAT
>JAILEL010000133.1 GCA_024687845.1 Eubacterium sp. | reverse complement strand
GGGACTTTTCTATAGTCCGACGATTTGGGAAACTTTTAATTCATCTACCTTCTTCTCATCCTTGTATTTTTCATCATAATAACCGGTATAAATATCCCTAAGATCGCCATATGCTTCACTGATCCATTCAAGTTCCGTGCTCGATGCAGCAAGTTCTAAATATTCTATTGCCTTTGAGAGATCTGCATCAACACCATCACCTGTCATATATATCCACCCTAATCCGATATTTGCCTCTATGCATCCTTCATCTATAGCTGCTTCATATAATTCTTTTGCTTTGGCATAGTCTTTTTCAACGCCATATCCGAAATTATAATAATCTCCAAGTGCAAGCTTTGCCATACTGTTACCAAGCTCGATAGCTTTATCATACGCAGTTTTGGCTTCATCATATTCCTCTGCTCTATTATGTATTCTACCAATATAATAAAATGCATCTGCACTATCAAGATCAGCTGCCTTCTGGAATGCTTCAAGCGCCTTATCATTGTCTGTCGACACACCGTTTAAACCATAATAATAGTTTCTTCCCTCAGTCAATGCTTCCTCTATTACTTCTTCAGGTGTAGGAGTCGGTTCCGGCGTGGGCTCCGCTACCACTTCTGTAGTTGCCTCCTCTGTAGGTGCTTCAACAGTGGGGGTATTATCAGCAACCTCTGTCGTGGTGGATGTTGCACCGCCACAAGCTGTCATTATACCAAGCAAAGATGCAATAGATAACAGACAAATTGATTTCTTCAACATAATCAAATCCTCCAAATACTGTAATAATATTTATGCAACCGTATAGTTGCATATCTTTAATCATTGTGCCACCAAACGGTAACATTGTCAATGGAGGAAAATGTTATGTATTGGCATAGAATAAAGGATCTTCGGGAAGATCACGATCTAACCCAACAGCAAGTAGCAGACATACTAAACTGTCAGCGTGAAGTATATAGACGGTACGAAGCAGGGACAAGAGAACTTCCATTATCTTATGCCATCATTCTAGCCAGATACTATAATGTATCCATAGATTACATAGTCGAACTTACAAATATTCGGAAGCAGACCTAATCTTCGCTTAAGTCTTATAGAATGTACATAAAAAAAAAGATGCCTTTGGCATCCTTTTTTATGTACGCAGACGGAGGGATTCGAATTCATTACACTTTTAAAAATGCAGTAAAATCAATGGTTTCAGAGAGTGCTATTTCGTTTTTGTCATAATTTGTCATAATTCAATCCTAATAATGATCCCTGCAGGATAAGATCAATAACCTACCATCAACTGCATCATAAAATACTCTGTTCTGCTTATTGATCATTCTGCTGTATCCGTCTCTGTATTTTAGAGGCTCTGGTTTCCCGATTCCTTCCATTACTCCATCTCGTTCAATAAATTTGATAAGCGCATTTATCTTCTTTAACGCTTTCTTAGGAGAAGAAAGCTCACTCAAAAAATGTAGAAAGGAAGCGCCTTTCCATACCACCATTTTGAAAACTCACTTACTCACTCACATAAACAAGAAGCCGGAAACACGCAGTCAATTGCTTTTCTATAAGCTGCTATTCATTATACATTAAATCAATGATGAATTGTCCAATAATCTTTATATGCGTAGTGGTCTATTGTTCCAACCAAGAATTTTTCAGATTTTTCAAATCCATAATCAGAAAAAGCCTGGGCTCTTTCAACAGCATATATTGGAACTTTTGATATTATTTCTTCACAGTCAAACATTTCATACTCATTTCCCCTTTGATTATTATATTGTATTGTTCCCCTAAGTAGAAATTATAGCATTTATCATGCAGATTTATTATGACGTTGTCGTATATTGTAATCGATAAAATGAGTAGAAATTATTGATGGCACGAAATTTATATGATATATATAAAAAAACGAACAAAGGAGTTCACCGGATTTGGTGGGCTCCTTTAATAATTAATGCGAGGTAACTTTGAAATGAACAGAGATTTTCAATACTATCTTCCTGTAAATCTAATATTTGGAGTAGGAAAAGTTGAGCGCTTAGGAGCTGAAACAGTGAAGTACGGAAAAAAAGCGCTTCTTGTCACGGGGAAAGGCAGCACCAAGAGAACAGGTCTTCTTGATCGTGCTCTGGGACTTTTGGCAGAGGAAGGTGTTGAAGTCAGAGTTTTTGATAATGTAACTCCGAATCCTGTTACAGATACCGTTTATGAAGGGGTCGCAGCTGCAAAAGAATTTGGTGCAGAGGTTGTTATTGCCTTGGGCGGAGGAAGTATTATTGACTGTTCCAAAGCTATAGCATTTGCATTTTTTAATGATGGAGATATTTTTGAATATATCTATGGATTAAAACAGGGAGATAAAGGACTTCCGCTGATTGCAGTCCCTACTACCTGTGGCACAGGAAGTGAAGGGAATTGCTTTGCTGTTTTAACAAATACGGAGAATAATGACAAGAAGTCATTGCGCAATATAGTAAGCGTTCCAAAGGCTTCAATAATTGATCCGCAGCTTATGACAACAATGCCTGATTCGGTCGCAGCTTCGGTCATGTTTGATGCACTTTGCCATAGTATGGAAGCATATATTTCAAGATCGACACAGCCTTTGGTGGAAATGCAGGCGTTATATGCAATGAAACTGATGTCTGAAAATATGAGGAGTGCACTAAAGGATCATGGAGATATGGAGGCATGGAGCTGCGTAACATTGGCCAGCACCCTGGGTGGAATGTGTATAAACGTTGCAGGAGTTGCAGCGCCCCATGGAATGGAGCATCCTGCCAGTGGACTAAGGAATATAGTTCATGGACGAGGTCTGGCGGCTTTAGCACCTGTTATTTATCATGAAACACTTGAATATGCACCTGAAAAGTTTGGTGACATCTCCAGAATTCTCGGTGGAAAGAGTGCCGCAGACTTTGAGGATCAACTAAACATCCTGCTCAAAGATATAAATTTAAAGACCTCTTTATCTAAAGAGGGAATAGATGAAAGCGATATTGACTGGATGGTGAAGAATTGTCTTAAAGTTTCAGGTGCTTCAATGAACGCACATCCGAAAGTTTTTTCTGAAGAAGAGATTCGTGATTTGTATTATAAGGCGTTATAAATTTTGACTGTTACTTATTTTCATGAGGAATGTGGAAAAAATACTGATATGAATATATTTGATATAGTTGGACCCATTATGATCGGTCCGTCCAGCTCTCACACGGCAGGAGCTGTGAAAATAGGAAATGCCTGTCATAAGCTTATGGGTGAAAAAATAGTAAAGGCTGCCATTATGCTTCATGGATCTTTTCTGCAAACAGGGGAAGGGCATGGAACTGATAAGGCTCTGGTTGCCGGATTGATGGGCTTTGATGTGGATGATATGAGAGTTCCGGATAGCTTTTCAATAGCAAAGGAAAGTGGACTTGATTTTTCCATTGGTCCGACAGATCTGGGAGATGTTCATCCAAACTCAGTCAAATTGCTGATTGAAGGAGAAAGTGGCAGGAAGCTTGAGATTATTGCATCTTCGATTGGTGCAGGCAGAATACTGATATGTGAGATAGATGGAATTACTGTCAACTTTTCAGGTGAGCATCCAACCCTTATTGTTCATAACATAGATCAGCCTGGACATGTTACAGAGGTTACAAGTATGCTGGCACATAAGTCTGTGAATATCGCTACTATGCAGCTTTATAGGAAAAGCAGAGGCGGAGAAGCTGTTATGGTCCTGGAGTGCGACCAGGAGGTTCCGGTGGAGTCTATCAAATGGCTGGAGCATCTGGAAGGCATTATAAAGGTAACCTACATGAGTCAGGAATAGCTTGTCCGAATTAAAAATATAGACTGGTGGGAGTATTTTATGTTTGAGTCACTGGAAGAAATAATTAAACAGGAACAAAGCGGAAAAACAGCGTTTTGGAGGCTGATACAGCTTGATGATTGTAAGGAACGTGGTGTAACCGAGGAAGAATCCTTTGAAAAGATGAAGGGCATGTATTTTGCCATGAGGGATTCTGTACGAGCGTATGATCCAGATAATCGAAGTCATAGCGGATTGATTGGAGGAGAAGCGGCTAAACTCAGGAAATATATAAATGATAAAAAGCTTTTGTCAGGTGACTTTATTGGGGAAGTGATGGAAAAAGCACTGATGGTAGCAGAATCCAATGCATGTATGAAAAGGATCGTGGCATCGCCGACCGCCGGTTCTTGCGGAGTTGTTCCTGCGGTATTACTTACTATGCAGGATAGATTCAGATTATCGGATGAAAAAATGACTGAAGCTTTGTATGTAGTAGCAGGAGTTGGAAGCGTTATTGCTGTAAGGGCTTCGCTCTCAGGAGCTGAAGGAGGATGCCAGGCAGAGATTGGTTCCGCTTCTGCTATGGCAGCAGCCGGAATGTGCTACCTTTTAGGTGGAAGTGGCGAACAAATCGCAAATGCAGCTGCGCTGGCCCTCAAAATATTTTTGGGGCTTGCCTGTGACCCGGTAGCAGGCCTGGTAGAGATTCCATGTGTTAAAAGAAATGTTTGCAGTGCGGTAAATGCAGTGACATGTGCAGAAATGACCATGGCGGGAATCAGATCACGCATTCCTGCCGATGAAGTATTTGATGCAATGCGAAGTATAAGCAGGAACATGAGTGATTCGATAAAAGAGACTGCCACAGGAGGCCTCGCCATTACTCCGACAGGAAGAAGGCTCACAGAAAAGCTTAAGCTATCTCATTAGCTTAAGCTAGGGAGCATTTCTTTGGTCAAGCCGATGAATTTTGAAGTGGCAGGCGACATGGTAACCTTGGACTTGAGTGCAATGCCAAGATGTCTGGAAATATGAGGCAATAGAGGAAGAATCT
>JAILEL010000440.1 GCA_024687845.1 Eubacterium sp. | reverse complement strand
AATATAGGGTATAGTGGAAGTAAGATGTAGAATGAAAATGATTAAATCATCCAGAACATGGTGATTCCGAGTAATAGACTGTAAGGCGGTTCTAATTTGGTTCTAAAAATCATGAAAACGATGTATAATGAAGCAAAAATCTATAGTATAATAATTCAGGGAGCCCTAAAAATCATAATTTGCAACGTGGATAATTATTCAATACATTCGTGAGGGTGGCCGTACAGTTGGATCAGGCCGTGTTGCTTCTATCATCGAGTAATAATACTCAAATACAGTAAATTCAAGGCTCCCGGGGATTTCTCCGGGAGCCTTTTTAATAATCGATATATATAAATATATTATCAGTGATTCTAAAATGATTCTATTTCTTTATTTTGTTTTTCTATATCACTCACGAAATGATTGATTTTACTAACAGATTTGATATAATTATTCCGCGTTAAGATTTTGGGATTCATTTCATTATTGCAAATTATTATTGTATATTCCATTATTGGAAATAGTATTCTATATTCATTATTTCATATTTTTATATTTTATATGGAGCAATGCAATTCAATAAGAGATACCTGCTATATTGCAGATAAGTGGCAATAAGTAGGAGTCGGATGTCGAGTGATTTTCACAATTACCCACTAAATATCATGATAGATGAAGTTTGTAGGTACATGAATTTGTTTGTTAATGAAAAAACACCTACTTGACTGTACTGGTAATAGAAATGGTAGGTAGATAAATTTGGCTTAGTGATCTTGATAACCTACTAATGGGCAGAAGAGAGGAAATAATAGGTCTCAATTCTATGTCTGGTGCTAGGGGATACCTACTAGAGGAGAATACAAAATTAAATAGTAGGTTGGTGCAGCAAAGCAAGGTAAAGATAAGACCTACTAAAAAAGAAGCAAACAAAAACGGTAGGTAGAAGAGGCGAAGAAAAGAAAATACAAGACCTACTAAAAAAGAGGAAAACAAAAATGGTAGGTAGTCGAAGCAAAGAAAGGAAGGAATGAGACCTACCAAAAGAAAAAGCAAACAAATATAGTATGTAGTTGAAAGCATTTCAAAGAAGGCCAATACCAACTAATATAATTAAAAAATAACTTGGTAGCTAACCAGAGCAAAATTGAAGATATGTAATGCTTACGGAAAGTAATAGAAAGATCGAATTGTAGGTAGGAGAACGGAAGGATAGAATAATATGAACACACAATTGATTAAAGACGAAGTATACAGAGAAATTAAAAAAATGAAAGAGCTTGAGGGGAAAATCAGAGAAAAGGAGAAGAAGTTGAGGACGGATAATAGGAAGGATTATAAAGGGAAGTTACGCTGCGCGACAAAGGGAAATAGTTATCAGTACTATTCAGGTACGAAATATCTTAGTAAGAAAGAGCTAAATTTGATTGAGGATATAGCAAATAGTGAATACTGCCATGATCTGAAGAACTTGGTAAAGGAGAAATTAAAAAAGCTAGAACAAATGAAAAAACTCATTGAATATGATTATAGTCAGCCGGAAGAACTGTATTCATCTCTTCACCCGGCGAGAAGATGTATTGTAGAACCTATGCTAAGAACAAAAGAAGAATATATAAAGCAGTGGCAGGAAGAACCGTATGAACAGTGGGAAATAACTGATGAAGATGTAAACACGCAGATTATTACTGCGAAGGGTGAAAGGGTAAGATCTAAGTCTGAAAAAATAATAGCGGATGCTCTTAGTAGACATGGTATTCCATATAAGTATGAATTTCCGCTTCAGCTGAAATATGGAAACAGGATTGTAACAAAACGCCCGGATTTTCTGGTGCTTGATACAGTGACATTGGAAGAGAAGATAATTGAGCATTTAGGAATGATGGGGGATGAAGACTATTATCGGAAAAACATGTGTAAGATAGATCTTTATGAGAAAAACGGATATCTTATAGGGAAACAGTTAATTATACTGCACGAGACTGATGAAAATCCGTTGGATACGATGGTTATGGAAAGATATATTGAAGAATGCCTGATGTAGAGCCCCTTTGAAGATGAGAATGAATATATGTATAAGTCGTGGACGGGTATGTAGATTAGGATATGATTGATAATGAGGATAAGGATTAGAATGCTTTAGGGCTAGCGTAAAGTTTTACTTGGAAAATTAAATATTCAGAAATAAAGAACACCTCTTCTGTGATAAAGTATTAATCGCCAAAAAAATACAAACAGAAAGAGGTGTTGTTTTATGTATGAGGATAGTATAACGCATTTATCG
>JAILEL010000416.1 GCA_024687845.1 Eubacterium sp. | reverse complement strand
TTCTGGATAAACGCAAATTTCTTGCTATATTAAGTTTTTAAACAGATAACAAATTGGAAAAAGAATAATTACGCGCACAAAGAACAATGCCTTCTTCATTCTGCTTATACAAGCAGAAGTACAAAGCTTTTAACAGTAAAGCGATTATTCTATTTCTCCAAGTTATCAATCAATTTATATCTATATTACGCCCATTATCACAAAATAACAACTAATTTATTGCATATTCCGGTCGAACTGTATATCAGTATCTGATGTAAGGTTATTAAGAGGCAAAAACCTCTTCTTGCTCAGTTCGAGCGGAATTACATTCATCTCATAAGGAACTAATGTGCAGATTTAGCGGAATTTGCACTAATTTATATTATAATATATTTTTATTACTATTTCATTTTTATGACATAATAGGTTTTATAATATATTATAAAATTGTAAAAAAGGCAATTAAAATGCATTTTATATAATAAAACCAACTTCTGGACTATTCGTCCAGAAGCAAATCTCACTGTAATATTTATAAAACTGCAAACGCTTTTAACTCTCCGTCATCCATTTTCACCAGTGCAACATCAACTATATCCCCATAATTCTTTCCAAAAGGAGCATTAGGCTGGTTAAGCATTCTCATCTTAAGAACGCCCTTTTTCCTATCAGCATCCTCTACTCTGCACCAAATACCTTCGTTTCGATATCCTTCCTTTATAAAGAACACTACTATATCATCCGGATATCCCGGCGCTCTCGAAGGATCTACCTCAACAATATCTCGAACCTCTAAAATGACATTATTACACTTATATCCATCATTAATCATCTCAGCTCTTTCCATATATGGAGCAAGCAGAGCTCTATCAGTGAACTGCTTAACATCTCCCTGGAATGAACCATATCTAAACTTAAATGAAGTATCTTTACTTGCCGGTTCAAATGACACAGATTCATCATCAAATACACAGGCTGCACACATCAATTCAAAAGAAAGTCCTGCGGTATGATCAATGTATCCGTAAACCAGCATAGCATTATCATCTTGTCTTATACGAAATCCAGATTTTTCAATAATCATTCTGGTCTTAAAATCTATGTTCTTAACTAAAAGAAAACTGTGATCCATATATCGAAAATTAATATTATCAAGATTTGTCATAGGTTAGTTCCCTCCATTATATGACTTGATTACAAAAGGTTGCTTATTCCTCATCATCTTCGATCAGTCCCTTATTTTTTATCGTTTTTTCTTCTGTCTGACCGAAATACTCCTATTCCGGCACGCATTACACTATCATTTCCATACTTGCTTCGGATCTTATCTAACGCTTTATCAAGATTCTTTTGCTTTTCTTTTTCTTCTTCTCCAAATAGAGACATCTGTTGAAACCCATCCTTATCAATATCCGAAGCAGAAAGACCGATTAGTCGTAGTGGTTCTCCCTCCCAGGCTTCCTTCATAAGTTTTACTGCTATATCGTATATTTCAGAGGTAATATCAGTGGAATTTTCCATTTTTCTTCCATGCGAATGTCTCTTCATATCACTAGTACGATATATGACAGAAATCGTAAATGCCTTCACTTCATCAGCTCTGAGTCTTCCGGCTACTACATCAGCCTCAGCAAGAAGCAGACGATTTGCAGTCTCAAAGTCTGTTACATCATCCTCAGTTGTATTCTCAACGCTATAACTCTTCGCTTCCCGCTCTTCATTTATCACTGGAGAATTATCTATTCCATTCGCTGCATTATGAAGGTAAAGTGCAGTCTTCTCACCAAATACACCAAGTAGTATCCTCTCATCCGTTCCGGCAAGATCTCCAATAGTATTTATACGCATCTCTATTAGCTTCTTCGCTGTAGACTGTCCACAGCCAAAAAGTTCACCTACCGGAAGCGGCCACATTTTCCCTGCTATCTCATCCGGAAAAAGCGTATGAACCTTGTCGGGCTTCTCAAAATCACTTGCCATCTTTGCACACAGCTTATTTCTGGCAATGCCGACATTTACAGTAAAACCGAGCTCGTTGTGGATTCTATCCTTCATTTCATGCGCAAGCCTTATCGGATCCGGATAAATTCTCTCCATCCCGCTCATATCCATGAAAACCTCGTCGATGGAAAATGACTGCATAAGCGGCGTATATTCATTTAAAATGCTTTTAAAGGCATGGGACATTTTCTTATAGAGCTGAAAGTTCGGTTTTACAACAATAAGATCAGGACATTTACGAAGCGCTGTTGCAACAGGCTCTCCTGTCACAATACCGTACTTCTTAGCAGGAATGGATTTGGTAGATACTATGCTAGTACGCCGATCAGGCTCACCACCAACACATGAGGGAACAGTCCTGAGATCCAGAGTCTCGCCATTTGAAAGACGGTCAACTGCCTCCCATGAAAGAAATGCACTATTAACATCAACATGAAATATCAGTCTTTCACCCATACAATACAATTCCCTCAAAGTCTGTGATTAGCCATTAATAAAGAAAACGGATTAGTTCCATCATCTCTTATTCTGGGTATATCTACACCTCGGAAAATCACTACATCCATAAAACTCTCCGTATCTACCGTTTTTTACTACTAATTTATTCCCGCATTCGGGACAGATTAATTTAACTAAATTATCTTTCTTCTTTTGTCTTTCTTCACTTATTCTTTTATTTCTTTCTTCTCGTATTTTCTCATTTTTATCTATGCATTCTGAGCCATAACAAATGGCAAGGTTCATTCCATCCTGTCCACCATGGCTCCAAAAGTCTTTTTCAGTTCCTTTTTTTCCACAAAATTTACATTTGA
>JAILEL010000364.1 GCA_024687845.1 Eubacterium sp. | reverse complement strand
CAAACGCTGCCAACATATCTTCTGCCCCAATATCAGTCAACACCTTTGAGACATATGGAATCAACTCCACCTGCTCACCAAAAATAAAGTCCCAACCTTCGCTTTGCCAGCAACCAATCAATTGCTCAAGAACATTTTCATCCATCATTTCTTCTCCATACTTACGTAGACTTTTCTTTATCATCCGACATTCTTTTGTCTTCTCAAAAGTACAAGGTATTCTGTAGTACCTTCCTCATACTTCTTTTCTCCAGTAACTCTAAAACCATTTCTTTCATAGAAACGAATAGCTTTTATATTTTTTTCCAATGTCCAAAGGTAATCAGCATCATGTTCATTCACTGCATATTCCAGTAACTGAGTACCTACAGAGGCATTTTGAAGAATTGGCTCTACAAAAAGCCGCGAAATATAGGTTCCCTCAATCTTTATAAATCCTTTGATTACACCATCATCATATACGTACAAGCTATCAAGCTCAGTTTCATAGTTTTTCATAAGAGATGGAACCTGTAATTCCTTAAAAAAGTATTCATCGCTTTGAAATATTGGATAGAAATATTGACGATAATTAAAAATTTGTATTTCTGCTATACGAGATAAATCTTTATACTCAGCTTTACGAATCATTTTTCCTTCATCCTAATATTATAGATTTCTATAATGCAAATATATTAATGTCTTATCCCAATCACTTTTCCTGATGTTTTAGCTATAAAATATGTTTCAAATGCTACTGCCAACACATCGTCCCAGTTTTCTTTAATGCTTTTACCTGAAGTTATTATGACCGGAAGAGATGCCTCATCCCATACGATATAATACTCTTCCACATCTTCCAATGTAACAATATCGTCGTGAGAATACAATTTCGCACCAGGCATTGATACTAAATAATCAAGACTCTTAATCTCCTCTTCATTTTCAATAATTGAATATAGCTTTATTGCTGTTAAACATTCTTGAAGCAATAGATTATTCTGCAAACTTTGTTCATACTTCTTAATCTGCATCTGTTCTTTCAGCTCTTCCAGTTTTTGTTTCTGTTTATCATCCATAATATTTCATACTCCAAAACATGTTTTTCTCTATATCTATTTAAGGTTCAATATATCATCAAGCAGAAGTTTCTTAATTCATATTTATGGATGAAATCACAGCATATACTACTGTTACTATACAAAACGGAATAACTATTGGCGTTATCAAATTTGTCTTATTAAACAAAATTAATAATGCAAGCACCAAAAGCATTAAACCTATTAACCCAAAAACAATGGCCGTCTGACGATAGATTTGTTTTTTATCCAGTTTTTCTCTCTCTTCCTTTGTTGCGAATATATACGCATTATTTAATGGAATTCCTTTCTCCATAAAAGAAAGAACCGACTCAATCAATGAAAATAAAGACATTACAAACAACATGATAATAGTCCAAATATTTTCATCCATCTTTACAACCTCACTTGCTTAAATTATCTTCACATCGTTTATAACCTCAATAAACTACTTGCTTTAATATATCACATTTCAAATTGTCCTAACAGATAAAAAGAGAAATGGGGATGCTAATTTTGCATCCCCTGTGATATATGAATGTATTATCCAATCGCCATCTTCTTACTCTTCTGCGCTGATGGTTCTCTCGTAGCTTCTTTCTTTGCAACTTCTTCCTGTTTATTTGATATACGGTCCTTGAGTGACTTCTGACCTTTCTCCTCATTTACAGCGGTCTTCGCTTCTGCTTTCTTCTCGCTACGGTCTTCCTGACTTTTGTCGTTTTTTTCTACAGAAGCTTCTTTCTCCTGCTTTCTCTCTTCCATCTTATCCATCCTCACAAGTTCATGCGATTCTGAATCATACTGGAATACGTGATCCGAAAGCTTATCTTCATCACTTACAACTCCTGCATTGATCTGCTGAACCATTCCTTCAAGTTCATTTGAATCCATGCCTTGATCAATTGGAAGAATTATTGTTTCATGCACACTGCTCGGGAGAACTATAAAGTCTCCACCCAGCTTTTCTGCTATATCATCCATAGCTTTCTGATTCAGTATCTCAGCTGCTCCATTTACATTCTGCGTATTAGAGAGAACATACATCTGCGTTCCAACATCTTCCGGAGGTAACATCATATCCACCATCGGATCATTTTCCGGTATTCCGTCTGGGAACATCATTCCAACAAGTACATCTCTCATACTCTTAAATGAGTAATCCTGATCTACCATATTTGCGAGTGCTGTTTCCTTAAGCTGCTGCTGATCTACGCCCATACTCTCCATTATCTCATTTGTGATAGGAAGAGTCATACGGCCTTCGTCTGTTTCCTTAACTACAGCAGCAAATACAACCGACATATCTTCAATCTGCTCTGTTGGTTTATCTGCGAGATAATCCTTATTATTCTCTGTGTTTACTACCTTAACGGTTAGGGAATCCTTTAAATCCTCAAAATTCATCATAGTGCACTACCTCCAATTCCTACTGTTTTCTTCTTACTCTCTGTCTCCGCAGCTTCCTTTAGTCTGTATTTTCTTATACCTTTCATGTAAGCTGCCATCCTTGCCTTATATGCTTCCTGACTGAAAAAGTCATTTGAAGCACCAGGAATATAAGTATTGTTATCAATCATTTCTTTGTCTCCTTATCTTATAAATATTTAAAAGGCAGGATTTCTCCCGCCTCTTAGTTACTTTCTCTTTGGAAATTCCATTTTGAATTTGAACTGTTTTCCGCTTACTTCATTTCCATTTGATGTTTTATATCGAAAATCTTCTATTCCATCCGGAATTACATAAGCATCAAATGTACCTTTACCACTTTTCTTCTTTATTCCCTTTACGAGAATCTTTTTGCCACTTAACAGATTCTTTAACTGAGACTCATTTATTCCGACTCCCATGATTTTGTTGAGTGACATACCACACTTATTTCTGCAGTAATATCCATATACGCCCTTAACCACATCTCCTCCACAGTTAGGACATTTTCCAAGCACATCACCTCTTGAAAAGAACTTCTTATCTTCATCACTTACACTGTGATAAGTCCGTACCAGATCATTAACCATATCTGCTATACCTGACATAAATCCATCCATTCCAAGCTCACCCTTGGCCATAAGACTAAGAGCATTTTCCCAGTCAGCTGTAAGAGTCGGTGATTTTACCTTGTCAGGAAGAATAGTTATAAGCTTCATTCCATCATTAGTTGGAACAAGTGTCTTCTTTTCTCTTCTGATAAAACCGTCCTTAACAAGCTTTTCAATAATGTCAGCTCTAGTCGCCGGTGTTCCAAGCCCTTTCCTCTCAACATCACTGTCCATCTCTGAAGATCCTGCCTTTTCCATCGAACTTAGAAGGGTTGCTTCAGTGTATCTAAATGGCGGCTTTGTAAAATGCTCTGAAATACTGCTATCAGCCTTTTCAAATACCTGACCTTCCTCGAAATCCGGAAGTGTCTGAGAACCATCACTATCTTCATCCTTAGATTCATCTTTATCTTTTGGAACCTTAAATACATTTCTAAGTGCTTCTTCATATATCTTCCAGCCTTCATCGATTACTCTTTTGCCCTTTGCAGTAAACTCCCTGCCAGCACATTCAAATATAATCTTCTCAGCTGTATATATATGGGGTCTTGCGGTTGCTTCCATCAGCCTTATTGAAGCCATATACAGGATTTTCCTCTCTCCATCACTAAGATTACCTAAATCAGCCTTTGCTATCTCAGCAGTAGGTATGATGGCATGATGATCTGATACCTTCTTCGAATTAAGTATTCTTTTTATATCAGAATTCTCATCATTATCCGGAATAAATGAAAATGTATCTTTTATCAGTTTAATCTCATTTCTAGCTGTTTCTTCCATATCATCTGTAAGATAATTACTGTCGGTTCTTGGATAGGTGACAAGTTTCTTTTCATAAAGGTTCTGGGTATATTCCAGAGTCTGCTTTGCAGTAAAACCATAAAGCTTATTGGCATCTCTCTGAAGTGATGTAAGATCATATAGTTTAGGTGGTGCCAGGCTTCTTTTTTCTTTAGAAACCGAAGTAACAACCACGGTATTACCCTTACACTTTTCAGCCAATTTTTCAGCTTCTGGCTTCAGATCTATCCTCTCTGAAACAGCATCCACCTTCTGTCCATCCACGCTTACATGAATATGTCCCAGATAATACTGTTTCTTCTTAAAGTTTGATATCTCCATCTCACGGTCTACTATCATATCAAGTGTAGGTGTCTGAACCCTGCCGACCTTTAATAGTTTTCCACCATAAAGAACTGTAAAAAGTCTTGTTCCATTAATGCCTACCAGCCAGTCAGCTTCCTGACGTGCTAGGGCTGCATTATAGAGGCTGTCATATTCATTTCCAGGATGCAGGTTATTCATTCCTTCTCTAATAGCTTCATCTTCCATAGATGATATCCACAATCTCTCAAATGGCTTATCACAGCCTGCCTGATTATATACAAGTCTGAATATCAGTTCTCCCTCACGTCCTGCATCTGTGGCACATACAACTGTTTCCACATCCTCTCTATGCATCAACTCTTTTAGTATCCTGTACTGTTTTGCAGTATCGCTCTTAACTTTATACTTCCATCTAGAAGGCAGTATAGGAAGACTATCATAGTTCCATTTACCATAAGCCTCATCATAATCCTGAGGCTCTGCAAGTTCTATCAAATGCCCGATGCACCAGGATACTATTAAGTTATTTCCCTCATAGTATCCATCATGTTTTTCATTAACACCCATAACATCAGCTATAGACTTAGCTACACTTGGTTTTTCACTGATTACTAACTTCATACCAGCCTCCTACAATGCCTGCTCTTTTTTCTTTTTTGCCGCTTTAGGAGCCTTTGCTTCTTTAGCAGCTTCTTTTTTATCCTTATCTTTAGCTGCAGCCTGAATGGATTTCTTCTCAATCTTATCCATGAGGGAGTTTCCTTTTTCCTGAGTCTTATCCTGTTCCTGATCTTTTGTCTTATAAGCTTCAACCATAGCCTTAAGCTCTGTATTAGGAACCTTTCTCTTTTCATTCTCCCAAATGGTCTTTCCCTGCTCATCTACGCCTTTTGCAACACTCTTTGTTACAGTAGTACTGCCCTCTGCAGGAAGCTTGCACCACATTCCTTTGCCGAACTGATTCTCGTGCACCTGATTTGACTTAACCACAAATGTCTGCCATGGCTGCTTCGTTTCTTCATTTGGTGGAATCATAATCTGTCGGTATGAATTACCATCCTTCCCCTGGAACTCATCACCTACAAGTCCTTTTCCGAACTTAAGAGTTACTTCCTTAATCTCCTTCTTTTCCTCTGATGGCTGCTCATTCTTTCCTTCAAAAATATTTTCTAAATTCTTATCCATGGTTCTAATCCTTTCTTTACTTTTTAATCAAAAGAGCAGGACTATGTGCCCTGCTCTAATACTCTGTTATTCTTCTTTTTCATTTAAGCTATCTAGTGGAACTGACTCATCTTCATAGTCATTTGTTTCCCCATACATAGAATCATCTGTCTGCTCCGGCTTACCTTTCTTTCCGGTAATTACCTTATAGCCAACTATAACAATAGTTACTGCACCGAATATAACTACATACAGAAGCCATCCCATTCCTGATTCACCCTTATCGGATTTCTTAACCTCTTCAGCATCAGTTTCTGTGGACTCCTCTGTTATTTCTTCAGTTGCCGACGCTCCCTTTGATATAGGTGTCTTTGTATATGGATCTATTCCATTTGCCGTAGCAACAGAGTTCTTAGGAAGCGTCTGCTCTCCATCATTTGTGAAGTTAAGCAGGTTCTGATTTGATACTGATGTAAGGAAATAAACCGTACCATTATTAGGGTTATTATTCTTTCCTGAAGATCCTGCTCCTGCATAAGCTGTACTCTCGGTATCTCCTGACTTATTCTGAGCTGCAGTCATATCAATCACAAGAAAATACTGCTGTCCGTCTGCAGTGATTATTGAATAGAACTGTTTACCTTTAACCTCATCAGTTATATCTTCTCCATCTTCATCCGTCACAGATGTAACCTCTGCTTTTGATTCCCCTGTAGTCTGGGGAGTTGCGTTGTCCGGCAGTGATTCTGCAGGATCTTCCTTTTCCTCATCATCCTCATCTGTCTCAGCATTAGGATCTATCCAGTATGGATTTGATATTGTATAAACGGTACTAGGATTACCTGCCTTATCAAGTGCATATACATAGAAGTTCTGATAGGTTGCATCAAATTTTTCAAGCCTTATAGATACGATTCCATTTTCATCTGGAGTATATTTGTATCCATTGATATATACACAGTCTACGCCACTTTCTGTATCATAAGTCATAACGGTCAGAAGTCCTTCATTAACTGCAGCGTTAAGTGTCGGTGCAACTGTATCAAATATCTTGATAAGCTTGGATTTCTCATATTCATTCCCAAACTGATCAGTGATCTTTACATATACAGTGCAGTTCTCGTTCACCTCAAATTTCATCTCATCAGTGATTTCAACCCAAGTTCCGTTAGATCCGGCCTTCGCCTCAATCTTCTCAATCTTTGGTTCAACAAGCACACTGGACAGATACTCATACTCAACCACTATGTTCGTAGCATCATTGAACCATCCCAGATTCTCAGGTTTGATTGTTATCTTGTATTTTCCTTTTGTTGTATCAACCTCTGGATCCTTAGTAGTATCTGAATTGTCCGGTACAACTACACTTGGGACTTCTTCAGTTGTTGTCTGGGTCGTATGCTGAGTTTTGTCATCCTGATCATCAGACTTATCCTGATTTTTATTATCAGTATCTTCACCCGTATGGGATGCATCTTCCCTGACCTCATCCTCTGTAGTTGTCTCTACTTCCGTTTCTGTCTTGGAAGTAATTGCATATGAATCAATACCAGTAGATCCTAATCCCAACATTGATAAAATCATCGTTACACTAAGTAACATCACTTTTAGTTTCATTTGTCACATTCTCCTTTATATCTTCTTTCGCATTTTCAGTCTCTTTAGAAAAAATCTTATTTCCATTTTTCTTTTCCCTATTGGCTTTAAGAAGCTTTTCAAGTTCACTTAGACTGGTAATGCCATATTCCAGCAGCATCTTGTCACAGAGCCGTCCTTTGATCTTGTCTTTTTCTGCTGATATCGCATTTAACTTTGATACTTCCTTGTTGTATCTTGTCTTTATCTTTTCCAGGTTCTCTTCTATCCCATGAACCTTTTCTTCCTGCAAAGCTCTGCTTTCTTCAACCTTATCCAGCTTTGTCCTTAGCTCTTCTTCTGTCATACTTCTCCTTTCCAACTTCTGGACATAATGTCCAAAAGTTTAGTCTTTACTATCTGTTTCGTATGGTGGTCTGATAAATAGTGTTATTGGAAAATCTCCACTGATATATCTGGTACGCATAAAAACACCGCCGCCATTTGACTGTGAACCACTGTCTCCCGCGCCGGTATTTCCTCCGATAGTTGTATAAGAACCATCACCATTATTTGCTACTACTATCTCTATATGCTCATCTGTACTGAACAGGACCAGATCTCCATACTTTGCTTCGCCTCCGCTTATGATGAGCCCATTACTCTGAGCCCAAGTATGAACAGCCGAGCATCCAGCGGTTTTACCACCGTTATAGAAAGCATCCGCATTTCCGCTCTTATTGAAACACCACCAGACAAATACGCAGCACCATGGATAGTCATCACCGCTGACCTCTGAACCATAATATTCCGTGTTATATATAACCTTATTGGAACCGGCAGGATTCTCTGTAATACCTATCTGTCCCTGAGCTGTCTTTACTACTCCTCCAGGACCTTTTTCTTCAACGATAGCTCCACCACCGGTCACTCCACCAGCCTTATACTTAGTAAGCCATTCCTCACCATATTCCTTATGACCAAAACCACTCCAGCCCATCTGAGAAGCCATTTTGTTTGAATATGTAGTTGATAGATCCAGCGTCCATTTTGTTTCGCCCTGGGCTACCATCCAGTCAAGAAATGCAAGTCCATAGTTATATCCCTGGGCAGCCACCTGAAGTCCGTCATAATCATCTGCCTTTTCTACTCCCCAGGTATTTATTGCATCAATAAAATACCTACAGCCGGCATCAATCGATTTCTGTTCTGTAGTATATGAACTCCATCCATCTGGTGTTCCGGAAGTCCAGTAACCACTTTCCTTACTCTGCATCAGATCTCCACCACAGCTTGACGATATACCATTTGATTCCTGCTGGATTGTTGCAAGGATAGCATTTACAAAGTCTTCCTTGTCATAGGCTTTCATACGCTCAGTAACAAATGTCCTCCACTGTTCTACTTCTGCCGGAAATCCACCACCACTTACAGTACTGGACTTGGTATAGTTTTCATCTCCACCAAAGGACATAAGAAGCATTGGTCCGGCTGATGTGATAAGTGATGTTATAAGTGCCACTACAAGTGCACACACTATTACAATTTTTCCTGCTGGTGATTTAGCAAAATTAAGCAGATGCCTACCTATGGTTTCAGCACCTGCTTTTGCTTTATCAAATATATTTAATCCAGTTGTATAAGTTACTTTGCCACTCTTGCCTGCTGCCCTTGCTTTCCTCTGTTCAGCTATGGCATTCTTCATGTACTTCCGCTTTATAGCTTTCTTCTGCAAGCTCTTCTGATAAAGATTTGAACTTTTCCACAATTCAGTATCCTTTACATTCTTTAATGCAGTTCTATACTGAAGTCTGTAGTTATTTCTGATTATCTTTTCTTCCTGCTTTGCAAGTTTTGCTATCTCTGCTTCCGTTTTCTGTGTCCGCCAGTACTTTGCAGTTCTTGAAAGACTGAAGATATTGGATACTCCATCTGCCGCTGTACTCGCTGTACTAATCCATGCATTCTGAGTACTATTCTCATCTGTTTCCAGTGCATCATCCAGTCCCCAAAGAGCCCTCTGTCCGATACTTGCAGCCACATCTGCAGGTCTATGTTTTGGCATATCCGTAAGCTTTGGTTCTACTGTCTGTTCAATCCTAAGATCTGTCTTCAGCCCACCTTTTAATTCTGTCTTTACCTCATAGTTCTTTCGCAGCTTATCCTGCATCTGCCTCCGGTTACTTTTCAGTTTCTTAGCATGAGCCTCATCCATACCTTCCAGAATGGAACTCTCTCTGCCTTCCCTAAGTGCCTGGGCTTTCGCTCTTCTTTTAGACGCTGTATATAATACTCCGTCACCTTCTGATTTAAGTGTTCCACTGGTCCTTAGATCCGTCATATCATGAATACTTTCTCTGATTCTCTCACGGTCCGTAAAATCAATCACTTTATTCTCAGTAGTTCCGAGCATTACATCACTTGCAAAAGTCTGGTTGCTACTCTGCATGCGATTGATATTATCACGCATTCTTTTCTGATTAGCATTTCCTGTTGCTTTTAAGGTTTCACCAACGCCAGATCTCAGTCTATTTCCACTGCTGTAACCATCATTCGCTGCTGACAATTTCTCCGACTGCCTATCTGCTTTCAGCATTTCAGATGCAGCTTCTGCTTTATTTTTTAGATTGTTAGTACTCATCGGCTACCTCCCTTCTACGTGGAAGTCACGCCCTGTACTGACTCTCCAGTTTTTATTTCTATATTTCTGTCTTCCTTATCTGTACTTTTTTCACTTAAGTCCGTTTCCGTCTGTGTTTCTCCCGGCTTTGTAGTAAGCAGTGAATACATAACTGTATCTTTAGGGAATCTGTCCACAAATGGCTGGACTATATCTCCGAAGAATATAAGTCCTTCTCCCTGACCTACATTAGTTACATACTTGATTTGATGCTGTGAGATATTCAGCTTCTGAGCCAGGATATCTCTATCATCTGCACCCTGATTCAGCATATAAACAAAGTCAGAATTATCGAAAATATTCTCTATTTCCTTTGAAGCAAGGAAATCCTTAACGTTCTGGGTTATACCTGTCGGTATACCTCCCCATTTTCTGAAACGCTTCCATATCTCCATCGAATAAGCTGCTGTCAGCTCATCTTTCAGGAGAAGATGAAATTCATCTATGTAGAATCTCGTATACTTATGCTGCTCTCTATTCACTGTCACTCTGTTCCATACAGCATCCTGAACTACAAGCATTCCAAGCTTCTTCAGAGTCTTACCAAGTGACTTGATATCAAAGCATACGATACGGTTATTCAGATCCACATTTGTCCTGTGATTGAAAAGGTTATTGGAACCTTCTACATAAAGGTACATACACTGTGCTATATGCTGGGATACCACATCTTCCTTATGTGAAAGAAGTTCATCATAAAGATCCTGAAGTATCGGCATATTTTCCGGTGTTGGATTCTGGAAATACTTCGTATATATCCTTGATACCGCAAAGTCGATAGCTGACTTCTCTTCTGGTTTAAGACCTGACTTTCCACCTACAACAAGCTCCATAAATGAAAGTATGAAGTCTGCTTTCAGCGATACAGGATCATCATCATCCGAATAGTTGAGATTGATATCAAGCGGATTTATATACTGCTTTGAAGACTGTCCTATCTTAATGATCTGTCCGCCCAGATAATTAACCAGCGGATAATACTCAGCCTCTGGATCACATATCAGAATATCGTCTGTAGTGACCAGAAATGTATTTAGTATTTCTCTTTTGGTTGCAAATGATTTACCGCTACCAGGCGTTCCAAGAATAAGTCCATTTGGATTCTTAAGCAGTTTTCTGTCTGCCATTATCATTCCATTACTAAGGGAATTAAGTCCCATATAAAGGCTTTCCTTCGATTCCATGAAAAGTTCCTGGGTTGTAAATGGAACGAATACCGCTGTAGAACTTGTTGTCAGGAATCTGCTCTGCTTTATGAAGTTCTTTCCTATAGGCAGTGACGAACAGAATCCCTGCTCCTGCTGATGATCCAGCTTTCTCAGTACACAGTTAGCGGACTGTATGTTATTTGATAATGTGAATCTGAAGTCTTTCATCCTCTGAAGATTCTCATTAAATGATGTAATCAAGAATGTCACCTTAAAGAGCCTTTCATTTCTTGACTGCATTTCCTTAAGCAGGCTATGGGCTTCATTGGAATAAGTCTCGATATCTGGAGGGATTATGTCCATGTCATATCCGGCCCTTATCGCCTTCTTCTGTTCCTCTATCTTCATCTTATTGATGTCTGAAAGCTTACCCTTGATATACTTCATCGCTTCTGTCTGGTTCATCGCATCTATATGCATCGTGACCGAAAGTGCATCTTCCATATTCAGGATATCCGCCAGCATTTCATCTGATATTTCAGGAGCTGATATAATCAGATAGTTTGTCGTTGCAAACATATCTCCAATCTTGTAATAATCCTTTGCTCTGAAATCAAACGAAGTAGGTGCTATAAAGTTCTTCGGTGTAAGCCCACTCTTTGCAACATCCCTGAATGAATGCATTGAAAACTTTTCCAGAGAATCCTGGTTCATGTAATCATGCATTATCTTAAGTCTCTCAATACCATTTACAGGAAGCGCCCTACAGCCAAGAATCTTGAACTTATTCATTATGTCTGACTCTATCTTTGCAAGTCTTGAAACAGCCTGTTTCTTATCTCTTGCTTCTATTCCGAACACTATATACTTTGACTTAACGATTCCGTTGTTACCTTTTTCCAGCTGGTTTCTCAGATATTCTGCATACTCCTGACGGACCACATTAAACTCATCATTCTGATCAGGAATTGTTATAACTTTCTTATACTCTTCCATATCCACTCTCTGGTTTATGAAGCAGAACTGGAAATGTATAGTCTCATCAAAGTAGTTAAGGAACTGACAGTATTCTCCAAAAATATGCTGTTTCTCATCATTCTGAGCCAGCTGATAATTGATATCAAAGAACTGGACCATCCTGCTGTAATAGTTACCTTTTACCTTACAGAGTCCATCAGGATATATCTGTTCGAAAGGTAAAGTATCAAGTGTATTCTTTGGAACCTTTGCTTTATCTACCTTCTCAATCAGCCAGGTAAAAAACCTTGTAAGAATATCATTTGATCTTTCTCCATGATAGGCCGACTGATAGGTTGGGGTCTTTGCTCCTTTAGCTAAATTCTTCTTATCTGCCACGGGCATGTTTCGGGATGCCTGCACTGCTGTAACCTGTGCCATTTTTCCGTCTCACCCCTTTCTTATTCAGTTTTTCAAGTCGTCTTCGCTCTATATCCTCTTTCCTTCTGTTCTCATAATATTCATATATATTTTCAGAACCCATGAGTCGTATCTGAGGATATGCGAACCGATGTCTTATAAAATTCAGTAAGTACACCTCTAAGGGAAGTCCATCCTTCTCAACTATTCCAAAGAGAAAGAACGGAGCCATCAGAGCAATCAACGAATAAAAAGCCGGTGTTGTTCCCGCAAAGCTCCTTACTATGAAATAACCAGGAAATCCGACCAGTATTCCTATACCGAAACAGACACACTGTCTCTTTGTGAAGTTACCTATGAACTTGGTCTTTATGTTGGTCAGATCCTTGGGTACATCTACATATGCCATTTATATTTCCTTTCCCCATGTCAAAACCTTTGGACATAATGTCCAAAAGTTGAAGTATCACTAATTCTGAATAGCAAATATCTGCTTTGTGATTCCTTCACATTTGAACATGGTATATACAAGCAGTATTGAAATACCAACTGTACTCCAACATGCCTTCGTTAATAGTTTAAGTGCCGTTACTCCGTTATCCGGATCTACGGCTATCGTATTAGGATCAAAAACATGTGCTACGAGCACACCATATATCGCTACACATATCATCATGAGAACCGCCTGCATAGCCAGCGCAAATAGATTCTTCAGATACCCCTGACCTATATTTGATAACTGATGATTCGTTATCGTTGCCAGAGGCAGAGGCGCCACAGCACAGTGCAGATAAATGGAAATCATTCGTGAATACAGGATTATAGTTATAAGTATTCCCATGAACTTTATGATCAGATCTATAAACCATGTCGATACAGTAAGGCTTATAAGCCCCGATACATCTCCCGGTTCTGCATCAGCATCCAGGTCTCCATAGTTATCCGTCAGATATGTTAGTAACGTCGAGCCTTGTGTATTCTCCGTTGTTATGGAATTAAGTGTCGTTGTAGTTTTCCCTACCATCGATGCACCTATTCCGAAGAAACAGTTACATATAAGTAGTGAATTGGATATGAACCACGCTGCCACGATAGTTTTTATAAGCCACTTCATAAGCACTGATACAAAGTCAACATCAGCCAGGTTATTAGGCTGGATCAGCATTGATATAAGTTCCCACAGAACTACAAATGTAAATACTGTTCCGGCTACTGGCAGAGCCACATTTTCAGCTATACTTTTTATCAGCGTCCATATGGTTCCTCCCTGCCAGGTTTCCGGTGAAGTTGAAAGCTCTGTACTTATAGTCGAAACTCTCTCATTCATGTCTGCAAGCATGTTGTCCAGATTCATATATGCCAGCTCGTAGAAAATGTCTCTGAATCCATTCATCAGTTTCTGGACCGTACTATCAAACAGCCCAAGAAAAACCGGTGTGAATTGAAACATATTTCATCTCCTTAAAATAATGGGCAGCCACTACTCTTTGTAATGACTGCCATACGTCTGTATGTTATAATTTTCCTAGTGGTTTTACTGTCCAGGTTTGACCACGAATAGAGGCATATCTTTTATCAGTTTTGATATATTGATATGCCTTTTACAGTGTTGATGGAATAAGATCTGAAAGCTTTGGTACAAGCAGAGCACCAATAAGCATTACTCCGGCACCTGCCATGAACTGCTTCATTCCCTGTGATTTAGCACCTGGGTTATCATTTCCATAACCTTCAAGCAGGTTTACGACACCAAGAACTGCAAGTCCACCACCAACTGCTATTATAACGACCTTCAGCGCCTTAACACCACTCTGAAGAAATGACGTATAATCCAGGAGGGCTATCGCAGTAGAACCCAGTTTACTATTCTTCACATAATCAGGACATGTATCCGGATTCAGATACTGACCGATATTAAGTGACGCTGCAAATGTCAGCAGCTTCGCTATCACTAATTCCTTAAATCCAACAATACTTGATATTACTGTACTTAACATTTTAATATTCTCCTTCTAAAATAATGATCATTCTGAGCCTTCATCACATGCAGCAAGTGCCTCTTCATAAGCAAGGTTAACCAAATCCTCAGGAATAGTGACTCCATTAAAATCGAGCTCCATGAACTTAGTATCCTTTGGTATCTTTGGCATCCCATAACTACTGACATACTTTTCAATGTCGAATTCATTTTTCTTATCTGCATCTGAAAGCTCCTTATACATATCGTGCTTAGTTATATCAACCTTATCTGAAAAGAAAGGTCTGACGCCTCGCACCTGTAATATACATTTACCGCCATCCATAAGAGCCAGGCGGTCTTGGCTCATAAGTTCCCGTCCAAGCTTTTGATAATTCAGACCATAGGACAGGTTTGTTCCTCTTGTATCAGAGGTGTTATAAGTGTCTATTGTTTCTTTACCCAGCACATCAGCCAGGTCTTTTAGTGTTGATTTCTCCTTACCACCAAGGAATAAAAAGGTGTCACAATTACCCTCTATTGTTTCAGCGTTATCCTTGTAAATAGCCTTAAGCTGCGCTTTTGACTGCAAAATAATAGAAGCCGATATTTCACGACTTCGTATGGTTGCAATAAGCTTATCAAACTTCGGAATCTGCCCAATGTTGGCGAACTCGTCCAGGATACATCTTACATGAACCGGCAGTTTTCCATTATATTTATCATCCGCTATGGTACACAGCAGATTGAATAACTGAGTATACATGATGGATACAAGGAAATTGATGGAATCATCTGTATCTGAAATGATTACAAACAGTGCTGTCTTATGAATTCCTATATCTCCCAGATCAAGTTCATCATATGCTGTTATCTCTCTTATCTCTTCTATATCAAATGGAGCGAGTCTAGCACCACATGATATGAGTATAGATTTGGCTGTCTTTCCGGCTGCAAGCTTGTATTTTTTATACTGTCTTACCGCAAATGAATCCGGATCTTTTTCAATCCCTTCTTCCTCATTTCCAAACTCAATATCCTTAAACATAAGATCGATAGCATTTTCGAATGACTCATCATCCTCCCTTGTTTCCGATGCATCTATCATAGCAAGCAGCGATACAAAGTTTCTTTCACTTGGCTGACAATAGCTGACTATATATGCAACCAGAGCTGTAAAAAGAAGTCTCTCGGCTTTCACCCAGAAATCTTCTCCTGCCTGAGCACCCTCACCCTTGGTATTTGCAATTAGTGTATTAACAAACTTCAGAATATCCTGCTCGGTTTTTATATATGCAAAAGGATTATAATGCATGGATTTCTTAAAGTTTATTGTATTGAATACTTTTATCTTATAAGGAATACGAATAGGCAGGCGACTCTTCTTGCTTAGCACTCTTCCAGATTTATCTCTTGGATAGTCCTTATAATAGTTTTGCTGCTCAGGTGTAAGCTCCTTATCAAACAGATAGTATCCTCTCTGGAGCATTTTTCCACATTCAACTAAGATAGTTCCCTTGGGATCTGTAATACAGTATGAACTATGCATCTGCATCAGATTCGGTTTTACAAAGCCCCTGGTCTTACCTGCACCGGAACCACCTACTATAAGTATATTTTTATTTCTGTCATACTTAGGATGGCTCGGTCTTGTCATACGCAGCCATTCAGTAGCTGTAAGCGGTATATTGTTCCACTTATTAGGATCCGTATAAGGTTCAAAATCCTTATCATTTCCCCATTTGGCAGAACCATACTCCTCACCTTTCCTGAATTGCTTTGCATTCTTCTTCCTAGCATTCATATATAGCTTAAATGCTATTCCGGCAATAATCCCTCCACACAGAGGTACCAATTTTAGACTTGGAGCTATATAAGGTTTTACCTGAAAGAACAACTGAAATCCATCAACACACTTATCCAGCCAATCTTCCTTTGAGCTTGCTACAGCAGCTTGAAGAAACTTATTTACAAAATAAAAAAGAACCAGAAATGGTATCAGATCTATTGCGACCTTGTTGGCATTAATCTTCCCATTTTTCATATATGGCTTAAGTGCTTTCCTTGGAAGTTGCCCAAAATCGCTAAGAATACCTTTTACAATCTTGTTACCACCCATAGACACTACCTCGACTGACTCCGGTTCTTCGTCTTCTGTTTTACTTTCTCACGCTGTCTGTTCTTATCCTTCTTTTCAGACAGTTCTTTCTTATCCTT
>JAILEL010000344.1 GCA_024687845.1 Eubacterium sp. | reverse complement strand
TGGTCGAAAATTATTACGACATGGAGAATATGGTCATGTGGCTGCTTACCTTTGGAGACAAAGTAGAAGTTCTGGAACCGCCGGAGGCAAGAAATATGCTGAAAAGTGTAGCGGAATCCATGCTTGAAAAATATAAATAATATGTAAGATCAACCTTAAAGATAAAGTAAAAGGAAGATAGTAAGGAGAATAAAGATGAGTGAGATTGAAAGATATGATGTAAATGAACAGTGGGCACATTCAGGAATTATAAGAGCCGGAGATTTCTGCTTTTTAGGATACTGCGCAGGAAATCCAGGTGGAACTATAGAAGAGCAGATTAACGCGGCTTTTGATCAGATGGAAGAGAGACTTGCCATGGTCGGGCTTACACTTGAAAATGTAGTTCAGATGGACTGCCTCTTTAGAGATGTCTGGAACATTCCGGTAATGGAGAAGATTATAAAAGAAAGATTTAATGGAAAGTATCCTGTAAGAAAATCCATACAGACAGAGTTCGCTCATGTTGGAGGCCCGGAAGGCCTGCAGTTTCAGGTAGATGCAGTAGCGTACTGCGGATAAGACATTGGAAAGTACACTTAAGAAATTCGCGAAGTTTAATGATTGTAACGAGACTAAAAATGTTTAATGAGGGATAAGAGATGCATTTTGTTGATGCGAAAGGAATTCTTACAAGTAATAACGGTATGCACGGGATGAATATATACCGTGGGTGCAGTCATGGATGTATATACTGCGACAGCCGGAGCAAATGCTATCAGTTCACGCATGCTTTTGAGGATATTGAGGTAAAACAGAATGCACCGGAGCTTCTTGAAAAAGCTCTAAAGTCTAAGAGGAAGAAATGCATGATTGGAACCGGTTCAATGTCGGACCCATACATGCATTGTGAGGAAGCACTTGGACTGACAAGACAGTGTCTTGAGATTATAAGGAAGTATGAGTTTGGGCTGGCTATTCAGACTAAATCCGATAGGATTCTTCGAGATGTAGATATTCTGGATGAGATAAACAGGTCTGCAAAATGTGTTGTCCAGATAACGCTCACCACCTATGATGATGACCTGTGTCAGATTCTGGAACCTAATGTCTGTAACACAAAGCGGCGTATAGAAGTTCTGGAAGAAATGAAGAAAAGAGGTATTCCTACGATTGTATGGCTTACACCAATTCTGCCCTTCATAAATGATACTGAAGAAAATGTTACTTCTATTCTGGATGAATGTGCGCGTGTAGGTGTAAAGGGAATTATTGATTTTGGAATGGGACTTACACTTCGTGAAGGCGATAGAGAGTATTACTATGCAGCACTGGATAAACATTTTCCAGGCATGAAGCAGAGATATATTCAGAGGTATGGAAATTCATATGAACTTCCAAGTCCGAATGCAAAGGCTTTGCAGGGGATTCTACGCAGAATATGTAAAGAGCATGGAATGCTTTCAAACCCGAAGGATTGTTTTAGATATATGAACGAGCTTCCAGATAAATATCATCAGATGAGTTTGTTCGATTTGAAATAGGAAATCCGGAAGGTAACCTGATAGAGTTGGTTCATTTAACAAACCTTTCAGAAGTTGATTGGACGGAGGTATTTAGATTATGAAATATGAATGGATTGAAGAATATCTAATGAAAAAAGCAGGAGTGACAAAGGATTTTCAGGAGCAGTGGAACTGGATCCGTTTTCACATAGGAGGGAAGCTCTTTGCAGCTATTTGTAGGGATGATGAGACCAATAACCTGGTTTACATAACGCTTAAATTGGAACCGGTTGAAGGTGAGTTTTACAGAAAGGAATATGAGGATATTATTCCGGGATATTACATGAATAAGGTTCATTGGAATTCGGTGAAGGCTGATGGGAATGTGCCGGATGATGTTGTGAAGGATTTGCTGGATAGTGCATACTTAGTAGTTTTTAACAGTCTCAGCAAGAAGAAGCAAAAAGAGATTCTTGAAGTATGACAGTTAGGAGAAAACGAATTATGGAATACATCAGAGTTACAAAAGAAAATCTCGAGAAGGAGCACATTTGCTGCGCCATAACAAATAATAAGGATGTGCAGGTTTCATCGAAGAAGGCCTGGCTTAGTGGCAGGTTCGATGAGGGACTTGTGTTCATAAAAAGTGCGGAGCGGGGAAAATGTTTTATAGAATATATTCCTGCTGAATATGCCTGGGTTCCGATAGTGGCAGATGGGTATATGTATATAGATTGCCTGTGGGTATCCGGTTCCTTAAAGGGACATGGTTATTCTACGGACCTTCTTCAAGCATGTATTGAGGATAGTAAGGAAAAAGGAAAGAAAGGACTTTGTATATTGTCGGCGGCAAAGAAGAGACC
>JAILEL010000332.1 GCA_024687845.1 Eubacterium sp. | reverse complement strand
CTATAATTCCGCATGATTTTTCGACTTACACCTCTATGGTTGTAAGTGGGATTTTATAAGGCACTTGTACCTTGAAAATATCATATATTGCATTGACTTCCTTGCGAGGTTCCTGTGGTATTGCGTAATCCTTATAGACCTTACATTTTTGGTTGCGCAGATAAATCATAATGCTCTCAGCATTCAGTGATTTTGCTTTCTTTGAACGACGCTTGAGTAGGTCGTGTTGGAGTTTTTGCATGATGGCTGTCGCCATGAAGCATATAAGCAGGTGACCGGCAAAGGCCTGTTCGCTCTGTACCCTTATCGGCAAAAGGTCGGCATAGTTCTTGGATATATCAAAAACCTGTTCAACCTGTTGTCGAGTATAGTACATCGGGAGCAATTTATCTTCGGATATCTCTTCTGATGTCAGTATGGCAAAAGCTCCAAGATGCTTAATGGCAGCATCTGTTTCACTGGCGTTCCTTTTATCATCGAGGGCATTCAGTATTGTTTTCTTATGCTGCATGAGATACATATCCTCATCAATACAGAGGTAAACATATGCATCATAGCCACACACATTGACCTTAACTTTCTTGATGAATACAAGTCTCTCACCGTATCGGCAGGCGTATTTTTGTGACATAAGGTCATCAAGATTTCCAGCAGCCGCATCTTTGAAAACAGTTTTATTTGGCGCGAGTCTTGTCATGAAAGGAATGCCACTATCAAACAGTTCTATGGCATTCTTTTCTGAAAAGTATCCGGCATCAAGGATTGCGTGATTAACAGATACTCCGTATTGCTCCAGTTCATTGACAGTAGTGATAAGCGTACTGACATCTATGATGTTGCCTGCTACATACCGGAAATATATAGGCATTCCGTTATCACGGTCAATCACATAGATCAGTCTGACCTCACGGTTTATGTCTCCGTTATGGTTGCTTATCTGTGTGATATCCATTTTTGTCACGTTAGGCACACCTGTACTGTCAACAAGTATTCCTGTAGCACCATCATCGCCATATATGCAAGATAGATATCTCTCAAAGAAGTTCCTTTGAACTTCTTCACTGCCAAGCTCTTTCAATATCTTACTGATATTTTGGCTGGTGAGGTTTGCCTTAGGAAAAGCCAGGTAGGAATAATTCCCTTCATACCAGATTTTGGCATGGCAACTTGCCCCTTTGTTTGTCAGGAGACGATAGAAGATCAAAGCCAGAAGTGTGTCGCTTTCTTCCGGGAGAGTATTTTTGATACTCTCATAGAAAGGCTGCCTTGAAATGTATTCCTGTAAGAACCAGGCATCCCCGAAATCAAGGATCAGCTTCTCAGCTTCCGGAACAATAGGTTCAACGGGCAATGCAGCATCAGGAACATCCTTGCGTCCTTCACCGATGATGTATTGATAAGTGATACCTTTCTGGCGGAAAATGTTGTTTTCCTTATCGATAACTCGTCCTAAATTTTCGCCACGTCTGGTCTTGACTTTACCTTGATCACGATATGACTCGTAGACACATGCGTAGATCGCACCATTTGGCTTCTCATCATAGTGAATGTAGGCCATAGCAGAACACCCCCTAATGTAGGTCTAATATATTCTACTTACATTATATAGAATTCTGCCTACAAAAGCAAGGATAAAACGTCAAAATATATGATATTTATGCGGTTTTCAATGTGCTTACATCAAAATGTAAGTCTAAAAACTGAGAGGAACTATAGATAATGAGTGATTTTATAAATTTGTTTGAAGAAATGGAGTATATGGATGTCTATGAGGAACTAAAAGAGCAGGAGTTACCATTAATGATATGGGGGGCTGGAGAGCTGGCATCAGAGGTTGCACAATGCTTAGAGGATAAGCATATTGCAATAAGTGATTATGTTGTGGATGATAACTTCTATGACAATTCACCAGTATATATAAGTGCAAGGATAAAGTACTCGGATGCAGTAAAAAAGTATGGTCGCTTTAATGTTGTCCTTGGGCATTCAAATTACGAGTTGTACAAGGATATCGAGAAAAAGGATTTTGTTGGAAAGGTATTTATTTTGCCTTTTGTTAATTATACAAAATGGGATAAAACCAATCTTTCAGAAATAAGGGTGAATCGCTCTGAGTTAGAGCATATTTATTCGATTCTCGAAGATGAGAAATCAAGGAGTTGCTTTGTGTCTATGTTAAAAACACATGTTTCTGGGAACCCTTATTACTGTATAAAAGAATGCGATAAACAGATGACATTTTTTAGAAACGATATATTTGCCGTTGGAGAAGATGAAGTATTTCTTGATGTGGGAGCATTCGATGGAGACACTTTGCGCATGTTCCTAGCAGAAACCGGAGAACGATATAAAGAGGTGATATGTATTGAACCGGATGATATAAGCCGCAAGAAATTAGAGGATTATATTAATAATCATAATTATGACAATATTACAGTGATTTCAGAAGGCGTATGGAATTGCAAGGGTACACTTTTTTTTGCGGATAATCAGGAACAGATATCCAGTGTTTCAGACGAGCAGACGGGCACGACAATCAACGTTGATAGGATTGATAATATTGTTAAAGGCGCAACCCTTATAAAAATTAATTACTTATTTGGTGTTGCTGAAGCTCTGGAAGGAGCAGAGAGGATACTTGCTGAGAATCGACCAAAGTTAGCTATAACTTGTGGTTTTAACTGTACAAATATTATTGGAATAGTGAACAGCATAATACATGCCAATACGCATTATAAATTGTATCTTCGTTTCAACAGAGGAATGGTAAGTACGTTGACATTATATGGGGTGTAATAATCATGTATGCGATGGAAATGATAGGTGAACTTGAAACAC